>CANFUB010000134.1 GCA_947450015.1 Bacteroidota bacterium
CAGTCCATGAAGCACCCTCATTTTCGGAAACAAAAAGTACATTGCCCGCAGCGTATAATCTTTTAGGATTGTGGGGTGAAAAGAAAATAGGGAAGTTCCATTGAAAACGGTATTTCTGTATATCGGCACCAGCGCCTAATGGATTCACTGGCCACACACTAATTTGTCTGTTTTCGCCTGTACTATGGTCGAGGCGACCGAGGTAACCACAATAATTGCCGCCATAAACAACTTCTGGATTCAATGGATCTGCAACGATGTAACCACTTTCAAAACCTGCTGTAGATTCCCAATCACCATTGCCTATTCTATCACCATTGCTGCGCGATAATATTCTTACCGAACTATTGTCTTGTTGTGCACCAAGTATGCGATAGGGATAATGGTTGTCGGTACTTACTCTGTAAAATTGCGCAGTCGGTTGATTGTAATAGGTACTCCAATGCTCACCACCATCGAAAGAAATCTGTGCGCCACCATCATCGCCAATCACCATGCGTTTGCCGTCTTCTGGATCAATCCATAAATCATGGTGGTCGCCATGGGGTGTATAAATCACTTTGAAGGTAACACCCCCATCAGTACTTTTCAAGAAATCAACATTCAATACATAAACAACATTCGATTGTTGTGGATCTACAAACACTTTTGAATAATACCATGCGCGTTGTCGAATATCGCTGCTACTGTTTTTAAGTTGCCATGTTTCACCGGCATCTTCACTTACATACAAACCGCCTTTGTCATTTTCGATGATTGCATATACCAAATCAGGATTCGATTTGCTAACGTTTACGCCAATAATTCCCAAAATGCTTTTATTTGGGAAGCCTTTCTTGTCGTTGAGCTTTTGCCATGTTTCACCACCATCGGTACTTTTCCATAGGGCACTTCCTTTACCGCCACTTTCTAAGGAATAAGGGGTGCGAATAACGGTCCATGTACTTGCATATAAAGTTTGAGGATTACCTGGTTCCATTGCCAAATCTACTGCACCACTTTGGGCATCGCTGAACAATACTTTGCGCCATGTCTTACCGCCATCTGTCGTTTTATAAACGCCTCGCTCGTTGTTAGGTCCAAACAAATGCCCAATGGCTGCCACCCATACGATGTCTGGATTTTTTGGATGAATTACTATGCGCACAATATGGCGTGTGTCTTTTAGTCCAAGGTTTTTCCAAGTGCGTCCAGCATCACTGGTGCGCCAAATACCAAACCCTTCACTTACATTGCCTCTCAAAGTATTTTCACCTTCGCCAACATACATAACATCAGCATCGCTCGGGGCAATGGCAACAGAACCAATAGACCCACCAAAGTATTTATCTGAAATATTTTTCCAATTGCTGCCACCATCAATGGTTTTCCATAAGCCACCACCGGTGGTGCCGTTGTAGAAAATATTTTTATGGGTTAAGTCGCCACAAACCGCGCCACTTCTGCCACCGCGGAAAGGACCCACCAAACGAAATTGCGTGGTTTTTAATAAAGTGCTATCTGTTTTATCTGTAGGACTGGATGCTTTTTTTTGAGCAACCATCAGTTGGGAAAAGGAGAGGAGTAAACAGCATACAAAGATTTTTTTCATGGCAATATTTTATTAATCGTATTGCGCAAATCTAGGATTATTTTTAAGATACGGAAATGGAATTGTAACTATCCCTTCATGTTATTTTGTAAGGATAGCAAATACCAAATAAAAAATGCCAAGGCAAGTAGAAGTGCAACAATGATAATGCCTTTGTATTCAACAAACCATTTAAGCTTGTGTTCGACATGTGGTGCAGATTTTTGAGCGTGGTAGTTTTTTAAGGCAGCATAGTCTTCCGCATTTAAATAGTCACCTTCTTTTAGAATTTCTATTGCTTCTGGAATATCGGCTTCAAGTACTTGCAATTGAACACCTCCAATCGCATTCGAATAAAGTGAGGCAATCTGAGAAAAATTTTCATTTTTGATAAAACATTGAATGCCTTCCGATTCTAATCGGCCTTTTAAAACAGCCAATTCGTAGGCAAAGGTAAATGTTTTGATGGTGATAAATTTTTGCATGGTATTTTAATTAAACTAAAAAGGGCTTGAAATACTTCAAACCCTTTTCAATATTGGTTGAAATGGTAATTAACTATTAGATTTTTTTTTGCCTTTTTTCTCAGATTTCTTTTCAGTTTTTTTCTCTGATTTTTTCTCTGATTTCTTGTCGTGGTCGTGTTCTTCACCTTCGTGTTTTTCTTCTGAAATGCGACATTTTTCAACTATTTGATGAAAAATTTCATGTGCTTCTGTAATTAATTTTTTAAGGTCAGCATCGCTTTTGTTAGCCATTACTGCAGCATTTAATTCTTCGCATTTCGCCACTAATAAAGCCAATGTTTTGGTGGTTTCTTCTTTGTTATAATCTGCAGGAATTGCAGAGGCTTGCCATACTTTAGCTTTAGCTAATAAGGTTGCAGCACTGTCTTTAACAGGTTGTAAATTGCCTTCTTCAGCAGGGTGGAAGGTTTTACTCATTACAGAGTGGAATCTTTTTAATTCAGCCCAATTGCCTTTGTCGGCAAAAGCAGTTTGGAAAGTTAAGAATGCTACTAAGGCAAGTGTGATTTTTTTAATTGAATTCATTGTGTGTTTGATTTTAATGTAATTTTTATACTTACAAAGCTATTGCTATAATATGGGAATGTCAATAAATACTTAGTCGAACTTTCCACATGCTCAACTTGTATTAAATAACAATTTCTCCTTGATTTTCAGATGCTGAAATTTTCATTTTTAATGCATATGTTTGTCTAAAATAATTCAACATGACCATACGTAATTTGTTAAATTTGATCATTAAGGTTATAGGCATTTTGTTCATCCGCGACTTGTTTAGCCTTCTGCCTCAGTTGTTATCTTCCTTTGTTTTGTTCAGAGAACCAGAAACTTTTGAAGAAGGTATGATGGCTTTTGTATTGACGGCAATCATGATTCTGCTTTATTTGATAGTGGCGAGGTTATTCATTTTTAAATCCGAAACACTTATTGATTTTCTGCGCCTCGACCACGATTTTGAAGAGGAAAGATTAACCATACAAATGCACCGTTCAACCTTGTTGAGTATATCAATAATCGTTATTGGCGGATTGATGGTGGCAGATGGTATTCCCAAATTATGTCAAGGTATTTATGAGTATAATTTCAATAAACGCTATTCTTTGGGTCTAACTTATTATAACAACGCCAAGCTCTACAGTGCAATCGCAACCGTTTCAATTGGTGCTATAATAATGACCTTGCAACAACGCCTTGTCAATTTAATTGAGGCGAAGCGCATCAGAAATACAGAGGAAGTGGAGGACTAATATCTTCAACTTAACATCTTTTTATATCTGATAGGCATAAAAAAAACCTCCTAATTGCTTAGGAGGTTTTTTTATATAGTTACAACAATTAACCTTGTTGTTTTTGTTGATCTTGGGTTGGTTTTGGCAACAAAGCTTTGCGAGACAATCTTAATTTACCAGTCTTTTTATCGACTTCAATTAATTTCACTTCTACGATATCTCCTTCTTTGAAGATACCATCCATTTTGTTGATTCTATCCCAACTGATTTCACTGATGTGCAATAAACCATCTTTACCAGGTAGTATTTCAACAAAAGCACCGAACTCAACAATACTTCTTACTTTACCTTCATAGATTGCACCTACTTCAGGAACAGCTACGATACCTTTGATAATTTTGATTGCTGCCGCCATACTTGCGCCATCATTTGACATAATTTCTACGATACCAGTATTTTCAACTTCAGTAATTGAAATAACTGCACCAGTTTCTTTTTGTATGCCTTGAATCACTTTACCTCCAGGTCCGATAACGGCACCGATTTGGTCTTTATCGATAATGATTCTTTCAATTCTTGGAGTATGTGGTTTGTAATCAGTATTTGGTTTTTCTAAGGTCTTATTCATTTCACCTAAGATGTGCGCTCTGCCTTTTCTAGCTTGTTCTAGGGCTTCCTCTAACATCTCCCAACGCAATCCATTGATTTTAATATCCATTTGACAAGCAGTAATACCTTTGGCAGTACCTACTACTTTAAAGTCCATATCGCCTAAGTGATCTTCATCGCCTAAGATATCGGTTAAGATACTGTATTTGCCAGTTTTCTCATCGCTGATTAAACCCATTGCAACACCACTTACACCGCCTTTAACTTTAATACCAGCATCCATTAATGCAAGGCTACCTGCACATACTGTTGCCATACTACTAGAACCATTCGATTCTAAAATATCACTTACAATACGAATAACATATGGGTTGTCTTCAACTTCTGGCAAAGATTTTTTCAAACCTCTTAAAGCCAAGTTACCATGACCGATTTCTCTTCTGCTTGTACCTCTGTTTGGTCTCGCTTCTCCTGTAGAGAATGAAGGGAAGTTATAGTGTAACATTAAACGGCTATAGCCAGCTTGCATAGGTGCATCTAACAATTGCTCATCTAATTTACCACCTAAGGTAACTGAAGTTACTGATTGGGTTTCGCCTCTTGTAAATACTGCAGAACCGTGGGCTGCTGGTAAATAACCAACTTCCGACCAGATAGGACGAACCTCATCTAATTTACGGCCATCTAAACGAATGCTTTCGTCAAGAATCATTCTACGCATGGCTTCTTTTTCTACATCGTGGTAGTATTTTTTAGCCAATGCAGATTGCGCAGATTTTTCTTCATCTGTTAAACCGTCAAGGTATTCTGTGATGATTGCTTTGAATTTTTCACTTCTTTCTGCTTTAGGAGCGCCACTTTTTGCTACAGCATAAACTTTATCGTAGGTAAGTTCCCAGATTTTTTTTCTTAATTCTTCATCATTGGTTTCGTGGTTATAAACCCTTGCAGGTTTTCTACCTCCCATTTGATTACATAAATCCCACTGCGCTGCGCATTGTAATTTGATGGCATCATGACCGAATTTAACAGCCTCTAACATTTCGGCTTCGCTAATTTCGTTGAACTCGCCTTCCACCATGTTAATGTCTTTTTCAGTACCAGACACAATCATATCGAAAGTCGATTTTTCCATTTCAGAAAGGGTAGGGTTAAGTACCAACTGACCATCAATTTTTGCTACTCTTACTTCAGAGATAGGTCCTTCGAAAGGAATATCACTTACCATTAAAGCAGATGATGCAGCCAATCCAACTAGGCAATCAGGTGGAAAGTTTTTATCGCTGCTCATTAAGGTTACCATTACTTGGGTATCGGCATGGTAATCGCTAGGGAATAGGGGTCTTAATGCTCTATCAATGATACGGCATACTAAGATTTCGTATTCAGTAGGGCGGGCTTCACGTCTAAAAAAGCTACCTGGTATACGACCAACGGCAGCAAATTTTTCTTGATAGTCGACAGTCAATGGCATAAAATCTACACCATCTTTAGCTTCTTTGTTCGAAACAACGGTTGCAAGCAACATGGTGTCTCCGCATTTTACCACAACGCTACCATCAGCTTGTTTGGCTAAAATACCTGTTTCAATTTCGATGGATTTTCCATTGCCCGTTTGTATTGAGCTTCTAAATCCTTGGGGTTTATTTGACATATTTAATTATTTTTTGTTAGTGTTTGTTGATTTTGTTGAGTGTTTTAGTGTGGCCGAAACAAAAAAAGCCCTCCGATTGGGGGGCTTTTTTAAATAAAATAATATTAGATAGATGGGTTAGCGAATTATTTTCTGATACCAAGTGCCTTAATAAGGTCACGGTATTTGAAAATATCTTGCTTTGCCAAATAATCTAAAAGTGCTCTGCGTTTACCTACTAGTTTAACTAGGCTTAATTCAGAAGCGAAATCTTTTTTGTTGATTTTCAAGTGGCCGGTGATGAAATTGATTCTTTCAGTAAACATAGCAATCTGAGCTTCAGTACTGCCTGTATTTGTTTCACTACCACCGAATTTAGTGAAAATATCTTTTTTGTCTTGAGTTGATAAATGCATGGTTATAATATATTAAGCTTCAGCTTTGATAACTGAAACGTATGATCTGTCATTTTTCTTCTTAGTGAACTTAACGATACCATCGGTTAAAGCAAATAAAGTGTGATCTTTACCAATACCTACGTTATCAGATGGGTGGTGCTTAGTACCTCTTTGACGTACGATGATGTTACCTGCTGCGATTACTTGACCGCCGTATATTTTAACACCTAAGCGTTTGCTGTGCGACTCACGTCCGTTCTTAGAACTACCTGCGCCTTTTTTGTGTGCCATTCTTTAAATTATTTTATTATGCGTTAATAGATTCAATTAATACTTTAGAAAGGTACTGTCTGTGACCGTTTTTCTTTTTGTAACCTTTTCTTCTTTTCTTTTTAAATACGATAACTTTATCGTCTTTTAAATGCTCTAAAACCTTTCCTGTAACAGAAGCGCCTTTTAATGAAGGCAAGCCTATCATTATTTTACCACTGTTATCGACAAACATTACTTTATCGAAAGTTACTGAGCTACCAGCCTCGCTGTCAAGGCGATGCGTGTAAATATATTTGTCTTTTTCAACTTTGAACTGCTTTCCTGCGATCTCTACTATAGCGTACATGCTTTTTAAATTTGGACTGCAAAAGTACGATTTTTTCTATAAAATACAAATACTTTTTCGAAATTTTATTAAAGTGTCCATTTTATTGGTAATTGCAAACCTAACAAACCGCCAATTACTTAATATTCAAATCCATTAGATTGCTTAATCCGCATTTTAAATTTCTACGACCGTTTATGTCTAATCATTTTTAGCACTTTTAAAATTGATAAAAAAAAGGTTGTTTTCAATTGAACACAAAATCTCCGTTTAAATGCAAGCTTTAAATTGCCGTTTTTTCATTTCCCCTACATACTTGTAATTATACATCGGCAATACATTATCTTATTTTTTAATCGATAATCAGGTTTTGTATCTTAAAAATGAATTATTTTGCAATATGATTTGGCAACACACTCCTAAAACTATTTTCTTCATCATTCTTTTCATCGGTTTGTACAGTCTGAAATTTGCAA
>CANFUB010000135.1 GCA_947450015.1 Bacteroidota bacterium
AGAGTTAATAGTTAATAGTTATTAAGGGAAATACCGCTCACCACCCCAATAACTCAATAACGAATAATAAAGAGTTAATAGTTAATAGTTATTAAGGGAAATACCACTCACCACCCCAATAACTCAATAACTCAATAACTCAATAACCTAATAACTCAATAACCTAATAACCTAATAACCAACTACCGCATCAACAACAGCATTGTCTCGTGGTTTTCTACACCCGAGCCATATGGCGTTAAGGCTATCTTACAAATGTAGATACCATTCGGACAATATTCATCGCGGAACTTGCCGTCCCAACCATTTTGGACATCATTGCTTTCAAATAATTTTTCGCCCCACTTATTAAAAATTTCCATTTTGTAATAGCTGACATACAAACTAGAAAATGGCATGTAGCTGTCGTTGATGGCGTTTTCATTGGGCGTAAATACATTGGGTAAGTAGAAAAAGAATTTATGATAGGTGGTTAAACTATAGCTGTCTGAACATCCTTCGGCTGAAGTAGCCACTAAGGTGAAAGTGTTCTTGCCTGAATCCAAATAATTTAAGATTGGATTTTTATCCTTGCTGCTTTTGCCACTGCCAAAAGTCCAATTATAATCGACGGCATTGTCTGTACTGTAATTGTGAAATTCTACCACTTTATGACCACCATTGAGTGAACTGATCTCATTGAATGTAAAACTTGCTGTAGGGCGTTCGTTAACTGTAATGCCGCGGTGTTTCACCACCGAATCAATGCAACCATTTTCAGCCCGTATCACCAATTTAACATTGTATTTGGCTGGTTCAGTATAAAATTTCTTGGGATTTTTTTCAGCAGAAAAAGTATTGTCGCCAAACGACCACCAATAATTGATGATTCTGCCCGAACCAAAAGTCGATTGGTTAGTAAAAACAGCGCTGTCTGGAAAGCAAGGTGAAGTGGCTTCGAAAGCCGCCTCAGGACTCGGTTTTAACATCACCAATTTAGAAATACTGTCTTGGCAATTGTTGGCTGTCACAACATATAAACTTACTTGATACAAGCCATTGTTGGCATATTGCTTTAAGACCAAACTATCGTCAATGTTCGTACCATCTCCAAAATCCCAATAGGAATGTGCAATTCTATCGTCATCAATATAACTGCTGTTAATAAATTTAAATTGATTGTTTTTAGAGCACATCACTGAATCGGAGCTTCCTATTTTTGCAATGATGGTAGGGTTATGAACGACTGCAGTATCTGCACTTTTGCAACCAAAACTATCCAATACATTTAAAATATAAATGCCTTTTTTATTCACCTGCAAAGTAGGCGTATTACTGCCAGTATTCCATTGGTATTGCATGTGCTGCTCGGGGGTCGAAAGGGTTAAATTAAACGCGTTACAAAAACTGGTGTCGTTGCCAAGGTGCGGTTGAACATCCTTTACTTTAATTTTTGCAAATGCAAAGGCCACTGATTTTTTAGAATAGTAATATAACCAAACATTATAAATGCCTGTTTTTTTGTAGACATGTTGCGCGCCAATTGGAATTCTTGAAAAATTGGAAGGTGGGTTGCCTGCTTCGCCAAACGACCACTTAACAGAATCGATGTCTTCCATACTTGATATGCTAAAGGTGGCTGTATCATTTAAACAATAGCCCGAGGCAATAATTGTTTTTAAATTAAAAAGAGAAGCATTGAAATTGGGCAAGCCCAAAAGACAATTTTTACCACCTAAGTAAACACTGTTTTTCTGCGGTCGCGAGAGAGCACCAGCCGAATCAGGTGCTTCAATAGAATGCAAGTATGGATGGCCAGTCACTGAAATGTATATTTTGCCATCAATGGCCAATTGCAAAGCGCCCAAGGCATTGCTAAAATTACTATCGACAGTGTATTTCGATTGTAAAAATTCCGTTTGTGTAATAGCTTTAGCATTGTATTGAATGATTTTCTTCGTGCTAAATTCTGATACATAAAGGTATTTGCTTTTGGATGAGAAGGCAAGGCCATAAGCTTCTTTGTTGTTAAACAAATAGGGGTTAGAAACCATACCAGTTAAATTGTTGAAATCGGCCAACACCGAAGTGTCCCGGGTATAATTTACATAGGCTAATTTTCTGCCATCGGGCGAAAATAACATGCTGCCTAAAGTGTTAGAATAATTACCACTTATTTTTAAACCTGTTTTGCTTTTTATGGGCCGAGGAATAACGCCATAGCCGGTTACCCTGAAAGCATACAAACTATCACTGTTAAATTTGTGCGCCATGATCCAATAATCAAAACCATTGCCATGCTTAACTGCGCATAATTTTTCACAAGCAGGTGCTGCTAATTTTTTATTTTTATTCCAATACAAGACATCGCCTTTGCCACCATTCAAACCCATGTTGACTTCAGAATAGGTGATGCCTTCTGATCCTGCAACTTTATCGGAGGTAAAAATATAATAAGAATTTGTAGTAAATGGTTTAGGTACTATGACCACCGATTGCGTGCTAGAGGCACTGCCTTTTAAGTCTTCGCCATTGGGCATTTGTTTGTGTGTGCTATCCCAAACATCCACGCCATCTGTGTAAAATAAAAGTCGGCCTTCAGCATTGCAAATACTGGCGCAGCCTTCTGATGCAAACATTTTACCATTGGTAATGGCTTTCGGTTTGCCGCTGTTAAAATCAACTCCCGCATTCGCGCCAAAATACCAAACGTTTGCCTCTTTTTGGGCATTCGCTCGTGGCATAATTAGCATGAAGGAGATGAAAAAAAACAAGCAATTTTTAAGCACTGTCTGCAATATATTTTCACGAATATAAATGATATTGAAAACAAAACAATGCAAGGCCTCATATTATTTTCAACTAACTAAGGTTCATAAAATTAATTAATTTTTGAGACAGTGAAGTATGCCTTTTTTTGAACCGCTTTTAGACTTTAAAAATTGACTTTTGTTAGGGCTTTATTTGAGCTTTAAATTCAAGCGTTTCATTAAGTCCATGACAATAGGATTTTCTTTTACAATTTCATCCAATTGTTCGCGCTGCGTATAAGCTTTGGTTTGCGCAATCACGGTATTGTCTTCGTTGATGACAAGTGTTATTTGTCGGTTCGAAAAATAATCGCGCAAATACCTTTGCCAGTCGACCTTAATGGGTTCTATTAAATTGATGTTGGCCTTCTGCATCGAAATCACAACATCATACACTTCTATCTTAGGTAAAAACATTTTCACCAAGGCAGCAGTCGATGGCGATAGAGTAGCGGCAAAAGCATGCATGGCCGCTTTTAAATTAATATCATTTAATTCAATTGCAGCTTTGGGTTCATTCACTTCTGCCAAGGTATCAATGGCCTCTTCTTTAGCAGCTTCTAGCTTGGCTTGCACAGCAGCATCTGCAGCTTCTATAATCTCTGCAATCTCGATTTGAATAGGTGGCGCAGTCGGTTTACCAACATTTTCTTTTACTGGTAGTTTCGGCAAACTAAAACTTGCATCAGCTAAAGGAATGGGTTTTACAACAGGGGTAGGATTGGCTGCTTTGGCAGCATTTTGGGCATTGAGTTCGGTTTTACGAACTATATACTCATCACTTTTTTTTTTAATTCATCGAGCGTAGTAGCCGAATTCAACATGTTTTTAATGTGGCATAATTTTAACAAGGCCAGCTCTACATGTAAGCGCTGATTCCTGCTGTTCTTATATTCCAAATCAAACTGGTTGTTGATATTCAAAGCATTTAATAAAAACGTAAGATTGGTGTTTTTGCTTTGCTCGTTGTATTTGGCTTTGTGTATTTCGCCAACATCTAGTAAGTGTGCAGTGGCCGCATCTTTACACACCATTAGGTTTCTAAAGTGTTCGTTGAGGCCGTTTAAAAACAATTGTCCATCGAACCCTTTTTCTAAAACCATGTCGAAGTAATTTAAAACTTCGCCCACGTTTTGGTTCAAGATTGCATCTGTTACCTTAAAATAATAGTCTTTGTCGAGTAGGTTTAAATTATCTACCACCTGGGTGTAGGTAATATCGCCATTACAAAAGCTCACCATTTGATCGAACATCGATAAGGCATCGCGCAATCCACCGTCTGCCTTTTCGGCTATCAGGTGCAAGGCCTCGTCTTCGGCTTTTATATTCTCTTTCACAACAATGGTTTTCAAATGGTTTACCATGTCTTTTACCTGAATGCGCTTGAAATTAAAAATTTGACAGCGTGATAAAATGGTTGGCAATACCTTGTGTTTCTCTGTTGTTGCTAAAATAAAGATGGCATATTTAGGCGGCTCTTCTAAAGTTTTTAAAAACGCATTGAAAGCCTGCGAACTCAACATGTGTACCTCATCTATAATATAGATTTTATAGGTGCCAGTTTGTGGTGGTATTCTTACTTGCTCGGTCAGTTGGCGGATATCATCCACCGAGTTGTTACTAGCGGCATCGAGCTCAAAAATATTAAAAGCATAATCCAAATTTGGATCGTCATTGTCTTTTTGGTTGATGACTTTGGCCAATATTCGGGCACAAGTTGTTTTGCCTACGCCTCTCGGACCAGTAAACAAAAAGGCTTGGGCCAAGTGGTTGTTGTTAATTTCATTCAGTAAAGTATCGGTAATATGTTTCTGTCCTACCACATCATCGAAGATGGAGGGGCGGTATTTGCGGGCAGATACAATAAAATTTTCCACTGAGATTTAAACTAAAAAGAAATGCAAAAGTAAGGATTTTTAAATACTGTTTTGGATTCAAAAATTAAAATATCAATATTTTTTCGACATGCTTGGCATGGTGCCAAATATAACAACAGTTGCCAACTATTCATCGTTAAAAATCCCGTGAATGCTTGATATTAAGTCTTAAAAGATATAAAAACCCATAAAAATTTCGCTTTGTTGGGTCTTTTTTGTAAATTTGCCCCCTTTTAAAAGTAAAAATTAAACAATGAATAATCAAGAAATTCTATCAGGAGTTATTGAAAATGCGGCCAATGCTTTCCTTAACTTAAGTACCGACGAACTTGTACAGAAAGCAATTGAGAGAAATGAAGGTGTAATTACTGATAATGGTGCACTTGCGGCTGATACAGGCGAGTTTACCGGTCGTTCACCAAAAGATAAATTTACCGTTTGCGACGAAAAAACTGAAAACACAGTGTGGTGGGGCGATGTGAATTTTAAATTCGAGCCTTCAAAATTTGATGCTTTGTTAGCCAAAGTATTAAACCATTACAAAGGCAAAGAGCTTTTCGTAAGAGATGCTTATGCTTGTGCTGATCCTGCACACCGTTTAAATATAAAAGTTGTAACTGAAACAGCGTACCAAAATTTATTTGCTAAAAATTTATTTTTACGTCCTGAAGCTAACGAGCAAACACCAGCTGAATGGTTAATATTAGCGGCTCCATCATTTAAAGCAGTAGCTGCCGAAGATGGCACCCGTCAACACAATTTCTCTATTATTAACTTCACCAAAAAAATCATTTTAATTGGTGGTTCAGGTTATACTGGCGAAATTAAAAAAGGTATCTTCACTGTTCTTAATTATATTTTACCTCAAGAAAAACAAGTTTTATCAATGCACTGCTCTGCGAATATTGGTGAGCAAGGCGATACTGCTATTTTCTTTGGTTTGTCAGGTACCGGTAAAACAACCTTGTCTGCCGACCCTAACCGTAAATTAATCGGTGACGATGAGCACGGCTGGTCAGATACCAATGTATTCAACTTCGAAGGTGGTTGCTATGCAAAATGTATCGACTTAACAGAAGAAAAAGAGCCACAAATTTGGAATGCGATTAAACACGGTGCTTTGGTAGAGAACGTTAGATTCTATCCAAATTCTACAAAAGTAAATTACGAAGATGTATCAGTAACTGAAAACACACGTGTAGCTTACCCAATTGAATTCATTGATAACATTGCAGTACCTTCAGTAGGTAAAGCGCCTAAAAATATTTTCTTTTTAACTTGCGATGCGTTCGGTGTATTGCCGCCAATTTCAAAGTTAACGGTCGAACAAGCCATGTACCACTTCATTTCTGGTTATACCAGTAAAGTTGCAGGTACCGAAGCTGGTATCACCGAGCCACAAAGTACTTTCTCAGCTTGTTTCGGTCAGGCCTTTTTGCCATTGCACCCAACCAAGTATGCGAAATTATTAGGTGAAAAATTAAAAGCGAACAAAGACATTAACGTATGGTTAGTGAACACTGGTTGGAGCGGTGGTGGATACGGTGTAGGTAGCAGAATGAAATTGTCTTATACCCGCGCCATGTTAACAGCAGCATTGAATGGCGAGTTAGCGCAAGTTGAGTTCACACAGCATCCAGTATTTGGTATGTTAATGCCGAACACTTGTCCAAATGTACCAACAGAAATCTTGCACCCAAAAAATACTTGGAGCGATAAAGCAGCGTATGATGCACAAGCCAACGATTTGGCATTGCGTTTCAACAAAAACTTTGTGAAATTCGAAGATGGTGCTGATGACGATATCAAAAACGCAGCCCCAAAAGCTGGCGCAGTTGAGTCGCATAACTAATTAAAATAATTAATCTTAAAAAAGCCCTTGCTATTAGCGAGGGTTTTTTTTTGATGCTTTGTTGAGAATTGTTATGGTTATTCGTTAATGGTTATTAAGGGAACAGCACTCACATTTAATTAATCTAATAACCATTTTTAGTCATTGGTTAATCATTAATAGTTATTAAGGGAACAGCACTCACATTTAATTAACCTATTAAACTAATAACCCCGGAGGGGTTAAATATGAATAGAAAAAAATGGACAATTGTTTTCACAACCCTGAAGGGGTTGAATATTGTTGGCAACCCATTATAAAACATGCAAACGCATAATCGTAAGTCACCAAAGCCTCGAGCCATATACCCTTATAATCCCTACGGGATAAGAATTCCATCTGAGATATTTCTGTATTCAAAACAAAATCTGCGAATCTGTGGCTTATTATTAAAAAATCTCGGCACAAAAAAAATCCCGCGATAAATCGCGGGACTTCTTATTTATTTTGTAGTTAATCAGTATTAATGGAAATAAC
>CANFUB010000136.1 GCA_947450015.1 Bacteroidota bacterium
AATAATCTATGAAGAAATTTCCGATGAAAAAATCTTCCTGTCAAGATTAAATATTAATAAAAAATCGTTAAATAGATTCACATACACCTTCAATAATAGGAATGCATTGGGAGAAATGGCTAGACATGCAACTAAGAACAATCCTGCACCCAAAAATCCAATGAGTATGGATGAGGCTCATGCATTTATTAGAACAATGTTTGAAAGATGGATAGATTCGAAACGAAGTATTTAGTAACATCTTAAGATATATAAAATGAAAATAATAACTGTTCTAACATTGATTTTTCTTAAAATAGCCTTTTTTGCTGAAAAAGTTAATAGCAACAAAGTGGAATTTGAAACTATTGAGAGGAAGGATACTGAACTTTTTATTTCAATGATGGATTACGACAATAATCAAACAAAAATAATTTCAGATACAATTCTCCGATATAAGAGCTTAAATAAGCTCGAAATTTTTTCAAATTGCAGAGTAGTGTTGCCAGATTACTTAAACAATTTATCAAATTTAAAAACACTTGTTCTTAATTTTTCAATAGATGATTCAACCTTTTCTTCTAATTTAAGACTCAAAAATCTGAGTAAACTTTCAATTGGAGGATATGAGACTGCAATCAATTTACCATTCCAATTAGTAAAACAACCTAAATTAGAAACTATTAAAATTCCTTATAAAAAGAAGGAGCGGTTGACTTATTTGAATTTTATTAAGGTTGTTTCTAAATCTAATTCTCTAAAAACAATTATTACAACTTTAGATTATGAATCAGATTCATTGCATGAGGAAAAATATGATTCAGCAACTGGAGTATATAATATCAATAAGCTTGAAAAATTAAATCTGCAACAAAAAAGGGATGTCAAATTTGTGAGAAAAATTTGCAAAGAAAATGACATAGAATTAAAAGTAATTAAATTTAGTAGGAGAGACATTAAATACTATAATAATGGACAATAGGTTTAGCTCTTCTAATATTTTTGGCATTTTTTTGCTGCACGAGATAATAGTATCCAACAAACCCAATCCCCTCATTGTTTTTTTCAATACCATTTCAAAAATTAAAGCCTTAAATTTGTAGTATGCAAGTGGAAGAAATCCAGAATAAAGTAGCGCAAAGTGGTTTGGTAACCTTCAATCTCGAAGAGATGATAGATACAGCCCCTCAAATGCTCATTGATATCAAAGAACAATTGTACATGGGCTTGATGTTAAAAGAAAAGGAATTCAGAACCTTTATCAAAGAGCACGATTGGGCCCAATACCAAGGCGCCAATGTAGCCATTACTTGTAGCACCGATGCCATCGTACCTACTTGGGCGTATATGCTAGTGGCGAATAAACTTAGTGGTATTGCCAAAAATGTAGTGTTCGGTACTTTAGAAACCTTGCAACAAACCTTGTTCGAAACAAGCATCCATGCTTTAGATGTAAGCGCCTATACCGACCAGCGTGTAGTGGTGAAAGGTTGCAGCGACCAACCAGTGCCAGTAAGCGCCTATGTGGCTTTAACAGCCAAGTTAACACCAGTGGTGAAAACCCTGATGTTTGGCGAGCCTTGCAGCACCGTGCCAATTTATAAAAAGGGGTAAAAAACACAGGTCTCGAGGCATGTGTTTTGTATCCAATAAAATTATTAGTATTTTTGAAAGTGATGAAACACTATTCTGAAATTATCACCATTAATCCCCAAATTAGATTTGGAAAGCCTTGTATTCGCGGAATGCGTATAAGTGTATACGATATATTGGGTTGGTTTGCATCTGGTATGAGCATGAATGATATTCTCGCAGATTATTCTGAATTGAATGAAGAAGATATCAAAGCAGCATTAGCATATGCAGCAGATCGTGAACATAAATTAAAAATTGCTTAGTGAAACTTTTATTTGACCAAAATATTTCATTTCGAGTGGTCAATGGGTTATTAAATTTATTCCCGGAATGTAAGCAGGTGAGGGAATTAGGGTTAGAAAATTTCTCCGATAAACAAATTTGGAATTTCGCAAAGGAAGAATCTTATAGCATAGTCACTTTTGATTCTGATTTTTATGACCTGGTTACGCTTTATGGTCATCCACCTAAAGTAATTTGGCTAAGAATGGGTAATACATCGACATTAAATTTAATCAAATGTTTTGAAAAGCATTATGATGTTGTTAATGCCTTTCTTACAAATGCAAATTATAATGAAATTGGTTGTCTAGAAATTGATGCCTAATATAATATACTCTTAGCTCACACCCTCTTCTTCTACCACACCCATCGCACTGAATTTTTCAATCCTTTCATTTATTAGGGTATCGGTATCTTTGTCTTTTAAAGCTTTGTATTGCTTTTTAATTTCTTTTCTAAGGGTTTCTACCATTTGAGGAATATTGGTATGGGCACCGCCCAATGGTTCTTCAATAATGCCATCAATCAAGCCGTTCTTCAACATGTCGTTGGCAGTTAATTTAAGCGCATCGGCTGCTTTCTCTTTCATGTCCCATGTGCGCCATAAAATAGAGGAACAACTCTCTGGTGAAATTACCGAATACCAAGTGTTCTGCATCATTAATACACGGTCGCCAACACCAATGCCTAAAGCACCACCACTGGCACCTTCGCCAATTACGATGCAAATAATAGGCACTTTTAATACCGACATTTCTAATAAGTTGCGGGCTATGGCTTCTCCTTGTCCTCTTTCTTCGGCCTCTAATCCAGGCGAAGCACCAGGGGTATCAATTAAAGTAATAATCGGACGGTTAAACTTCTCGGCCAATTTCATTAAACGCAAAGCTTTTCTATAACCTTCGGGGTTAGGCATACCGAAATTTCTGTATTGACGCTCTTTGGTGTTTCTACCTTTCTGCTGTCCTACAAACAAATAAGATTGTCCATCAATACTACCAAAACCACCGATCATGGCTTTGTCGTCTTTTACATTGCGGTCGCCATGTATCTCAACAAAATCCGAGGTTAAGGCATTGATATAATCTAAGGCATACGGACGATCAGGGTGACGCGAAATTTGAACCTTTTGCCAGCCAGTCAAGTGACTGTAAATTTGTTTCTTAGTCTCTTCAATTTTCTCAGTCAAAGAGTCTATGGTATCGCTCATGTTTATCTTCCCTTTGGCATGGGTTTCTTTCGCTTTTTCAAGCTGATCAATCAATTCTTGTATGGGTTTTTCAAAATCAAAAAACATAATATTTTTCCCTAATGGTTATGCGAAAATATGAAAATAAAATTAAATCAATAATTAAATAAAATACAGACCCTATTTTAAGCGATTAACAAACACTTATTTGGCAGTGCTATTGCTGTCCATCACAATGGTGACTGGTCCATCGTTCACCAATGCTATTTGCATATCGGCTCCAAATACACCCGTAGCAATAGGCTTGCCACTAAGAGTAGATAATTGCGCAATAAAATAGTCATAAAGGGGAATGGCTTTTTCTGGTCGTGCCGCTTGGATATAGGAAGGACGATTGCCTTTCACTGTATCAGCATAAAGCGTAAACTGACTCACCACCATTAATTCTGCATTGACATCGGCCTGACTCAAATTCATCTTGCCTTCAGCATCACTAAAAATGCGCAGGTCTTTTATTTTTTTACAAAGATAGTCGGCTTCTTTTTCAGTATCGGTTTCGTGTATGCCGAGTAAAATCATGAGGCCAGTACCAATGCTGCTGTGAATCTTAGCATCAATGCTTACACTCGCTTTTAACACCCGTTGAATAACAACCCTCATTGGTTTGCAACTTTTTTTTCTGGTTTGAATATAAAGCCTACTTCAAAACTCAAGGCATACAAATGGTGTCTTTCCTTGCCGTAATTGGCGTTTAGTAATGGAATGTTCAAACTGGGTTGCACAAAAATATAGGTGCGTTTGCCATCTATTAAATTTTCTAAACGAAAGCCCGTATGGAAATTGGCATTGAACAAACCAGGATTTTCGCCCTCGTTTTTTAATTTAAAAACTTTTTCGCCTCGGGCCGAGAAGCCGTGCAATACGGCACGTATGTCGTGGTGTACCAAACCTGAGATAGAGCCTCCGATGTTCCAATGAATGGTGGATGATTTCATTGTTTTACCACTAATTTGCGTAGAGTAAATAATAGGAATGGTGAGGTATTGGTAGCGGTAATTAAAATCAATGTAGTTATTGCCAGTTTGAGAAAGGTCGGCCATAACGCCAATTTCGGGGTGCAGGGTATCTAAGAATTTATAGTTTTCGCGTTTGCGTGTAAAACCATAATTGCTGAATTGCAGGCCTATCATCAATTTGCGGGTTGGGCTTAACTCTAAGCCAAACATGGCACTGGCACCAATGGCACTTCGCCAACGGTCTTGCTTTTTAAGCGAATCTTTTACTTGAGATGAAACCGAATTCTGAAAGGTCGTAAAGCTATTGCTAAGTGTAGGCGTAACACTCCAATACATAGCGCCTTTGACTTTTTGCGCCTTTAAAATTGGCAGAAAGCCAATTAAAAGAAAGACCCAAAAATATTTAAATTTCATCAATGGAAAGGGGTATAAAAATAGTCAATAAGGTTGACTAATATAAATTAAGCTCTGTAAGTAACGGCTTTTACTGCTTCAACAATTTTAGCAACATCTGGCAAGAAAGCATCTACTAAAGTTGGAGCGTAAGGCAATGGTACGTCTCTGGTAGTCACCCTTCTAATAGGTGCATCTAGATAATCGAAACCATGGCGTTGTACTTGGTAAGTAATCTCGCTCGAGATAGAAGCCAAAGGCCAAGCTTCTTCAACAATCACTAAGCGGTTGGTTTTCTTAATCGATTCGATAATGGTGGCATGGTCGAGCGGACGAACCGTTCTCAAATCAATCACCTCGGCATTGATGCCTTGTTCTTCTAAAGCTTTAACAGCATCGTATACGCGCAACATCATTTTACCAAAAGATACGATGGTTACATCGGTACCTTCTTTTGCAACATGGGCTTTGCCTAATTCAATAACGTATTCTTCTTCGGGTACTTCGCCTTTAAAGCCATACATCTGCTCGCTTTCCATAAAAATGATTGGGTTGCCATCTCTGATAGAAGCTTTCAATAAACCTTTTGCATCGTATGGATTCGAAGGCACTACGACCTTTAAACCAGGGGTATTGGCATACCAGTTTTCGAAATTCTGAGAGTGTTGAGCACCTAATTGACCGGCACTACCTGTTGGTCCTCTAAATACCATGTGGCATTTGTACTGACCAGCAGTCATACTATTCATTTTAGCAGCACTGTTGATGATTTGATCAATCGCTACTAATGAGAAATTGAAGGTCATGAATTCAACAATAGGAATTAGGCCATTCATGGCAGCACCTACTGCAATACCAGCAAAACCAAGTTCTGCAATTGGGGTATCGATCACTCTTTTGGCACCGAATTCGGCCAACATACCCTGACTAACTTTATAAGCACCATTGTATTCTGCTACTTCTTCACCTATTAGAAAAATGCGGTCGTTATTGCGCATTTCTTCATTCATGGCTTCTCTTAAGGCTTCGCGAAATTGAATCTCTCTCATTATTTTGGAATAAAAGGCAAAAATAAGGTTTCTAAATGAAATATTGAAGGTAAAAATTGAATATCAAATCACGACTGATTTACAATTTTTTTAGATGTGTTAAACGGATTATTTACAAGCCCTTAATCTAAATCTTCAAACAGATCATCTACCGAAAAATTGATTTCGGAAAACAATGGACTGATTAATTGTTGGCCAATCGTGAAGGGTTTGTGTCCTATAAATTTACCTTCAACCAAGTTGTATATTAAAATGAGTCGATCAACTGGATCTATCATCCAATACTCTTGTACACCACTTTCTTCGTATAAATCAAATTTAGTAGCGGTATCGTGTTTGGAGTTGCCAGGTGAGAGGATTTCGACTATTAAATCGGGAGTGCCATCGCAACCTTGTTCATCGATCTTTTTTGGGTTGCAAATAATGCATAAATCGGGCTGCACAACAGTGGTGTCTTTTTTGGCTGAAGGAATCGGTAGACGGACATCAAAAGGAGCAATAAATACATTGCACTTTTTGCCTTTATAAATTGGGCCAATGATTAAGTATAGATTGCCAAGGACTCTTTGATGGCGCACATTGGGACCGGGACTCATAGGGAAAATTTTACCTCTAATTAATTCCAACCTTTCAGAAAATTGCCAACGCATGTAGTCCCAATAGGTGTAAGACCCATTGATATCTAAAGTTTGATAATCAGTGATTGGCTCTTTTATTTCCATCTTTTCCTACAAATTTAGGAAAAAAATAAATAAAAAAAAAGAGCCCTTTTGAGGCTCTTTGTATCGTTTGTTAGGCTTAACCTAAGTATGTTTTTAGGATTTTGCTTTTCGATGATTTTCTCAATCTGCGCAAAGCTTTTTCTTTAATCTGACGAACACGTTCGCGGGTTAATCCTACTTTTTCAGAAATATCTTCTAAAGTATGGGCAGGACCACCATCTAAACCGTAATAGAAACGCAATACATCGCGTTCTTTTTCGCTTAGGGTTGAAATCACACGGTTAATCTCTTTTTGTAACGATTCGTTCATCAAAGGCATATCAGGATTTGGCTCGTCGTTATTGTCTAACACACCTAATAGCGTATTGTCTTCACCTTCGGTCAATGGCGCATCGATAGACAAGTGTCTGCCGCTAGATTTCATAGCGTTTTCTACCTCAATCAATGGAATTTCTAATACGGTGGCAATTTCTTCGGCCGTTGGTTCACGTTCGAATTCTTGTTCCAATTTAGCAGCAGCAGCGCTGATTCTACCAATTGATCCTACTTTATTCAATGGCAAACGCACAATACGCGATTGGTCAGCCAAAGCTTGTAAAATTGATTGACGAATCCACCACACAGCGTAAGAGATGAATTTGAAACCACGGGTTTCGTCAAATCTTTTGGCGGCTTTTATCAAACCTAAGTTACCTTCATTAATTAAATCA
>CANFUB010000137.1 GCA_947450015.1 Bacteroidota bacterium
TAAAACTTGGGAAGGCAAGCAACCTTGGAGAGATGAAAATTGGAAAGTATTGGCAGATTATCCCGTTCAGGAGTTAAGAAAAACACCGCGCTATACCATCCTTAAAAAAGCCTATGGCAAAGACACAGCAGCCATTATGAAAATTTGCAGAACCAAAGTGAAAATGACGGTTTTTAGTTGGAATGGCGACCGCGATACCATGATGAGTCCTTTGGATTCAGTAAAGTACATGAAGAAATTTTTGCATACTGGTTTCATTGCCATACAACCTACTACGGGTCAAGTAAAGGCTTGGGTTGGTGGCATTAATCACCATTATTTCCAATACGACCATGTGAACAAAAGTGCAGGTAGACAAGTTGGTTCAACATTTAAGCCATTCATATACGCATTGGCCATCGATAATAAAATTTCGCCTTGCACACAATTCCCAAATTCACCACCAGATTACGGCAATTGGCGTGTACACAACAGTGACGGTAGCTATGGTGGCAGTATGAACATGTACAGAGGATTGGCAACTTCAACCAACTGTATTGTTGCGCAAGTGTTAAAAACCATGGGCGATAGAGCGCCTGAGACCGTCATTGAATTTGTTAGAAAAATGGGTATTGACAGTGCGAAGATGCAAGCCTTGCCATCTATTTGTTTAGGTGTTACAGACATTTCGCCTTTTGACATGGCCAGTGCATTTTCAACTTTTGCCAACAAAGGTTATTGGGTTGAACCCACTTATATTACCCGCATTGAAGACAAGAACGGCAATATATTGGCAGAATTTTCTCCTCAAAATATCAAGCAAGTTTTGAATGAAGAAAAAGCCTTTGTGATGTGTCAATTGTTAGAAGGTGTTTGTAGTAGAGGTACTGGACAACGTTTACACAGCAAATATGGCGTTGAAGGTTGGGTTGGCGGCAAAACAGGTACCACACAAAGCAATAGCGATGGTTGGTTCATGGGTGTAACCAAAGATTTAGTATGCGCCACTTGGGTGGGTTGCGACAGCAGAAAAGTAAGATTTAGAAGTACTAATTATGGTCAAGGGGCGCATGCAGCCTTGCCTATTTTCGCCTATTTTATAAAGAGCGCGAAGGCCGATGGTGACTTAAAAATAACGTTAGAGCCAATTCCTAAGCCACTTAAACCGCTGAGCATTGAATACAATTGCGGTGAATATTCCGAAATCAATGTCACCGATGAATACGGGCAACCCGAGGACGCCTTGGATTTGGGTATCTAATTTTTTTTCGAATGAAGGTCATTTTCAAACGGCTTTTAAAGTATCTTTTTTTGAGTTTGAAAGGCCTTGTTTTGTTCTTGTGCTTTTATTTCGCAGCTTATTATATTTGTTCGAACATTGTTGTGAACAGCAATGCGAACAAGGAAGCAGATATGGAAATTTTTATTGCTTCGAATGGGGTTCATACCGATTTAATATTTCCAGTAAGAACCACTCACATAGCTTGGGATACCCTCTTCAAGCCAGAGACTTTTAAGGGTGTTGATAGCACCTATCAATATGTAGCTTTGGGCTGGGGCGACAAAGGATTTTATATTGAGACGCCCACTTGGGCAGATTTAAAAGCAAGTACCGCATTCAAAGCGTGTTTCTTCTTAAGTTCATCGGCCATGCATGTTTGCTACCACAAAAATGTTAAACCGAGCAGTCATATAAAGTCTATTAAAATTACTAGCGCGCAATATCAAAAATTAATTAACTTTTATCAATCGACCTTATTGCGAAAGGATCAATCCATACAGTTGATAAAGGACAAAGGCTACACACCTTATGATAATTTTTACGAAGCCAAAGGCACCTATAGTTTTTTAAAAACGTGTAACGTATTTACCAACGATGCATTGAAATATGCAAAGGTAAAAGCGCCTTATTGGAGTCCTTTTGAAGGGGGCCTAATGAAGCATTATTAGTATTTTTTGGATTCAATTGTCTTAATTAAATTCACTTTAGCTAAAAAGGGGAAAAATAATTTAAAAAAAATTATGTACTTCATTAAGAAAACTTAATTTTGCCATCTAAATAAATTTTGACAAAAATATCATGTTGTTATTAGTCAATAGTCTTCACGACTACCTTCCCATACTTGTTACGTTCATTGTAGCAGTTGGCTTTATAGTAACCACGATGATTGCTACCCATCTTTTAGGACCAAAGAAAAAATCTGACATTAAATCAGAAGCCTTCGAATGTGGTATTGAATCTCAGGGTAATGCAAGAACGCCATTCTCTATTAAGTATTTCTTGGTCGCTATTCTTTTTGTATTGTTCGATGTCGAGGTTATTTTCATGTATCCTTGGGCAGTGAACTTTAAAACACTTGGCATCACCGGCTTAATCGAAATGTTTATGTTCATGGGTTTCTTAGTGATTGGTCTTTTATACATCATTAAAAAAGGCGCATTAAAGTGGGAATAGTCAAAAATTCTAAATCTTAATTTACTGAAATTTCCTTTTCAACAATAAAAAATGAGCATAGACATTCAACCTAAACATAAGCCTGAAGGGCTTGAAGGTGCTGGTTATTTCGCTACTTCATTAGACAAGGTAGTGGGTTTAGCGCGCGCTAATTCACTTTGGCCTTTACCATTTGCAACCTCTTGTTGCGGCATTGAATTTATGGCCACCATGGCATCGCATTACGACTTAGCCCGATTCGGTTCTGAGCGTTTAAGTTTTTCGCCACGCCAAGCCGACTTATTAATGGTGATGGGTACTATTTCTAAAAAAATGGGACCAATTCTTCGTCAGGTATATGAGCAAATGGCAGAACCAAAATGGGTATTGAGCATGGGTGCATGTGCAAGCAGTGGCGGTATTTTTGATACTTACAGTGTTTTACAAGGCATTGATAGAATTATTCCTGTTGACGTGTATATTCCAGGTTGCCCTCCGCGTCCTGAACAAGTGTTAGATGGTATTCTTAAAATACAGGAATTAACCAAGTCTGAAGCTATTCGCAGAAGAGATACACCAGAATACAAGGCGATGTTAGCAACCTACGGTATCGAATAAAAAATTAAACTCTAAAATAATCAAAGTGAATACAACTGAATTGTTCGATCATTTATCCGAAAAACTAAAATCACAATTTGGAGATGACTTTATTGGTGGCGAAATTCAATATGATTTTCCAGTTTTAATCGTTGAAAAAAAGCGCATCATTGATGTGCTTCAATTTTTAAAAAACACACCAGAATTAAATTTCAATTTCTTAACCACCCTTTGCGGCATTCACATGCCAGAAAATAAAGGTGCTGAATTGGCGGTTATGTATCAATTGCATAACATGGTTGAGAACTGGAGAATTCGCATTAAAATTTTTATGGAAGATGGCGACACCAAGGTGCCATCTGTCACTTCAATATGGCCTACAGCCAATTGGATGGAAAGACAAGAGTATGATTTCTTTGGATTCAAATTTGTTGGGCACCCCGACTTAAGACGTATTCTAAACATGGATGAAATGAATTATTTCCCTATGCGTAAGGAATATCCTTTAGAAGATGGTAGCCGTGATGATAAAAATGATAAAATGTTCGGTAGATAAAATTAATAAATCGTGAGCACTAATAACCATCTTATAAAACCTGAAGCTGAAAAAGAATACAATATTCTTAATTTAGGTCCTACCCACCCTGCTACACACGGTATTTTTCAAAACATTCTAAAAATGGATGGCGAAATTATCATGCATGCTGATCCTACAGTGGGTTATATACACCGCGCTTTTGAAAAGATTGCAGAGCACCGCCCTTACAATCAAATTACACCATTAACGGACCGTTTGAACTATTGTTCTTCGCCAATCAACAACATGGGTTGGCACATGACCGTAGAAAAATTAATTGGTTGCGAAGTACCAAAACGTGCTGATTATTTGCGTGTCATCATTATGGAGTTATCGCGCATAGCCGACCATGTAATTTGCACGACAATTATTGGTCAAGATACAGGTGCTACCACCGGCTTCTTATACTTTTTCCAAATGCGTGAAAAGATTTACGAAATTTTTGAAGAAGTATGTGGTGCTAGATTAACCACGAATATTGGAAGAGTAGGTGGCATGGAGCGTGATTTTTCTGAAGTGGCTTGGGCCAAATTGAAAATATTTATGGTTGAGTTTCCGAAATTCTTAAAAGAGTTTCAAAGCTTAATTGAGCGCAACAGAATTTTTATGGATAGAACCATTGATTGTGGTCCTATTACTGGTGAAAGAGCCTTGGCTTATGGATTTACTGGTCCGAATTTAAGAGCTGCAGGTATCGACTATGATGTGCGTGTAGCGAATCCATATAGCAGTTACCAAGATTTTGACTTTAGCATTCCTATTGGTTCTAATGGCGATACTTATGATCGTTTCATGGTGCGTATTCAAGAGATGTGGGAAAGCATCAGCATCATAAAACAAGCTGTAGACAAAATGCCGAAAGGTGAATTCCATGCGGATGTTCCAGAATTTTATTTGCCAAACAAAGAAGACGTTTACAGTAAAATGGAGGCCTTAATCTATCACTTTAAAATTGTGATGGGTGAAATGGATGTACCAAAAGGCGAAGTGTACCATAGTGTTGAAGGTGGCAATGGCGAATTAGGATTTTATCTTATTAGCGATGGCAACCGTTCGCCTTTCCGTTTGCATTTCAGACGCCCATGTTTTATTTATTATCAGGCCTACCCTGAAATGATAACTGGTGGTTTATTGAGTGATGCCATTTTAACAATGAGTAGTATGAATGTAATTGCAGGTGAATTAGACGCTTAATTAAAAAAGAAGATAATGACAACAAGTGAGCAAATAGTATTTAGTAAAGAATCTTTGGAACTGGTTCAAAAAATGATGTTGCGCTATCCAGAGGGCAAGCACAAATCGGCTTTAATTCCTGTTTTGCACATAGCGCAAGCAGAATTTGGTGGTTGGTTAAGTGCACCAGTTATGGACTATGTGGCATCGATACTAAAAATACAACCGATAGAAGTGTATGAAGTAGCTTCTTTCTATAGCATGTTTAACTTAAAACCAGTTGGCAAATGTTTAATCGAAGTTTGCAGAACCAGCAGTTGTTGGTTATGTGGTGCCGAGGATATCATTGATCATATTGAAAATAAATTGAACATTAAAGTTGGTGAAACAACTGCAGATGGAATGTTTACTTTAAAAGCTGTAGAGTGCCTAGGCAGTTGTGGCACAGCACCAATGATGCAAGTGGGTGCCGATTACCATGAAAACTTAACGCTGAGCAAAGTGGATGCGTTATTAGAAAAATTTAAATCAGAGGATAAACAAAGCAGATACTGCTAAACCAGATGAGCAAAAAATTACTTTTAAAAAACGACCATATTCCAAATATCAATCAACTTGCTGTTTACCGTCAGCATGGTGGTTATACTGTTTTAGAAAATACACTTAAAAATTCTAATCCAGAAAATGTTCTTGAAGAGGTTAAAAAATCGGGCCTTAGAGGCAGAGGTGGCGCAGGTTTCCCTACTGGTATGAAATGGAGTTTTTTGGCGCGCCCAGAGGGCATTCCAAGATACTTAGTTTGCAATGCTGATGAGAGTGAGCCTGGTACTTTTAAAGACCGTTACTTAATGGAACGCATTCCTCATTTATTAATTGAGGGTATGATATTATCGAGTTTTGCATTGGGTGCTAAAACATCTTATATCTACATTAGAGGTGAATATTTTTATGTGTCTCGCATACTTGAAGCAGCCATTGCCGAGGCTTATGCTGCAGGTTTATTAGGAAAAAATATCATGGGTTCTGGTTTCGACCACGACTGTTATGTACAAGTTGGTGCAGGAGCTTATATCTGCGGAGAAGAAACAGCATTACTAGAAAGTTTAGAAGGTAAGCGTGGCAATCCAAGAATAAAACCACCTTTCCCAGCTGTGGCAGGTTTATATGGTTGCCCAACTGTGGTAAACAATGTAGAGACCATTGCAGCTGTTGTTCCAATTTTAGAACTTGGTGGCGATGAATATGCAAAAATAGGTATTGGAAAAAGTACAGGTACTAAATTAATTTCAGCTTCAGGCCATATTAATAAGCCTGGTGTATACGAGATTGAATTGGGTGTACCTGTAGAAGAATTTATATATTCAGAACAATATTGTGGTGGTATACGCGGTGGCAGAAAATTAAAAGCAGTTGTTGCTGGTGGTTCTTCTGTGCCTATCCTTCCAACAGAATTAATCTTAAAAACAGCCAATGGCGAACCCCGTTTAATGAGCTACGAAAGTTTAGGCGATGGTGGATTTGCAACTGGTACAATGTTAGGTTCAGGTGGTTTCATTGTAATGGATGAAGACACCAGCATTGTAAAAAATCTTTATACGTTCGCGCGATTCTATCACCACGAAAGCTGCGGACAATGCAGTCCTTGTCGCGAGGGAACAGGCTGGATGGAAAAGATTATCCATAAAATTTTAGATGGCCATGGCACTATGCAAGACATCGATTTATTATGGGATATTCAAAGTAAAATAGAGGGCAAAACCATTTGTCCTTTGGGTGAAGCAGCAGCTTGGCCAGTGGCAGCAGCCATTCGTCATTTTAGAAGTGAATTCGAAAGCTATGTGCAGAATCCAGAAAACATAAAAGATATTAAACATTATTACAGACTTCAGAATTAAAATAACACATTTATAAAATGCCATTAGTTACAATAGATGATATTCCAGTAGAGGTACCAGAAGGTACCACTATTTTAGAAGCTGCTAGAATGATTGGCGGTGATATTGTGCCCCCTGCAATGTGCTTTCACAGCAAACTCAAAACCAGTGGAGGCTATTGCCGTACATGTATCGTAAAGGTTGAACAAGGTTCTGCAAAAGATCCTCGCCCTATGCCTAAGCCAGTTGCAAGTTGCAGAACAACTGTAATGGATGGCATGGTGGTGCGCAACATTACTTCACCAGAAAATTTAGAGGCAAGAGCAGGTGTTGTAGA
>CANFUB010000138.1 GCA_947450015.1 Bacteroidota bacterium
ATAGAAGGCCATGAATTTACTCATATGGTTGTAAATAATAATGGGAATGGTGGATTGAAATATCAAGGTGAATCTGGGGCTTTAAACGAATCTTTTGCAGATATTTTTGGAACTTGTGTAGAGTTTTATTCAGGTGTTAACCCAGAATGGAATATTGGAGAAGATATTATGGTTAATGATCCTTATTTAAGGTCAATGTCTAATCCAAATGGAGGGAAACAACCAGATACATACAATGGCAATAATTGGAAGAATCCTTTAGAGACAAAAGATGACGGATGGGTTCACAATAATAGCGGTGTTCAAAATTTTTGGTTTTACCTTTTGAGTCAAGGAGGTTCTGGTATAAATGATTTTAACAATTCATACTCTGTTGATAGTATTGGAATTGAGCAAGCAAGTAAAATCGCATACCGTAACTTAACTACTTATTTAGGTACAAAAGCAAAATATATTGATGCATATTATGGTTCTCTTCAAGCGGCAGAAGATCTCTATGGGAACCCATCTAAACAATATGACGCGGTAAAACAAGCATGGTTTGCAGTTGGGATTGGAAATGATCCAAACAGTTTTTGTAGTGGTACTACTTATGTTAAAGAACCAAGCGGTACAATTACAGATGGCAGCGGTTCAGCAAATTACAAAAACAATTCAAATTGCAAGTGGGTAATAGCACCATCTGGTGCAATTAAATTGTCCTTGACATTTACTCAGTTTTATACGGAATCAGAATATGATACTGTTTTTGTTTACAATGGCCCGAATGAGAATTTTCCACTTTTAGCTACTTGGTGGGGTAATACTCTTCCCCCTGTATTATATACAGATTCCGGTATTGGAGCAATGTGTATCAGATTTACATCGGATGCTCTTGTGAACGATATTGGTTGGTCAGCGAATTTCCAAGCTTATAGTTATGCACCAAGTTGCAATGGCGTATCAGTTTTAACTGCACCTTCTGGAACTTTTACCGACGGATCAAATAATAAAAATTATGGTAATAATCAACTATGTTTCTGGGCGATAGCTCCACCATGTGCAAATTCTGTTACACTTTCATTTTCGCAATTTTCTACCGAAAAAGACTTTGACGGAATTGCTGTATACAGCGATTTAGATGGAATTAATAAAATAGGGGTTTTTACAGGAACATCACTACCAAGTTCAATAACATCAAATACTGGTGTAATGTTAATTGTTTTTGTTTCTGATTATTCAACTAGCCTGCAAGGATTTTCCGCAAGTTATACATCTACGGGATCTGCTTATTGTTCTGGAATTAACAAATTAAATACTTCTGATTATGGAACATTTTCAGATGGTAGTGGTTCAAATAATTATTGCAATAACCAAGATTGTAAATGGTTAATTCAGCCACCTCAAGCAACGAGTGTTACTTTGTATTTTGCAGAATTTGAACTTGAAGAAGCAGCCACTGACGGAAATATTTATGATTTTGTTGAAGTATACGATGGAAGTACCCCTTCTGCAACTCTTTTAGGTCGTTTTACAGGAAGTAATCTGCCTCCTTCAATCACATCAAGTGGAGGTAGTTTGTTAGTCAGATTTATCTCAGACTTAACTAACAATAAACAAGGATTTTCGGCCTATTACACTTCAACGCAAGCGCCTTATTGTTCTGGGAATGTTAAAACCTTGAGCGCTCAAAGTGGAACTTTTGCGGACGGAAGTATGACGAATAATTATGCAAATAATACAAATTGCGCTTGGTTAATTCAGCCAGTGAATGCCAAATCTATAACTCTTTCTTTTTCTAATTTCAACACTGAATTGGATTATGATGGCCTAGTTGTCTATGATGGTGCCAACAATTCAGCGACTGTTTTAAATCAATTCTCAGGGACTTTCCTACCAGGTGCAGTAACGTCTTCTGGAGGAAGCATGTATATTGAATTTCTGAGTGATGCAGCCGTTAGAGGGCAAGGTTGGACAGCAAATTATACTTCAGTAATTCCATCCGGAATAGTAGAAGAATTAATTCAAGCCAAATTGAATATTTTCCCTAATCCTACAAATGGAATATTTAATTTAAGATCTGATTTAGAATATTCAATAAACATAGATGTGTGCGATATTCTAGGTAATCAAGTTTTAAATTCATTCCAAATAAATAAAGGGGATAATCAAGTTGATGCTTCTCAATTAAGTAAAGGGGTTTATTTAATAAAAATGAAAATTGAAGGTACAACACTAATAAAAAGGTTAATCATAAATTGATTCAACAAAAGATTTAAAACGAACTATTTAACAAACTAATTATAAAAAACTAATATGAAAAAATCATCAATTATTATCGGGTCATTTTTATTGACTACAGTTTTATTCTTTTCATGCGCAAAAGATGGTTTACAAGGACCTCAAGGGCCAGCAGGGGCAAATGGTACCAACGGTATCAATGGCACCAATGGTACCAATGGAACAAATGGTACCAATGGAAATGCTAACGTTATTTCCAAATCAGCGCAAACAGTTTCATTCGTGTATTCAAATAGCTTAAATACTTATGATGCGATATTGTCATGCTCTGAAATTACGCAAGATATCGTTGACAATGGTGTGGTACTTTGTTATGAGCGCGTAGCGCCAAATCAATGGATGCCTTGGAATGCGAACATTGGAACAACATATTACATATTTAATTTTCGCAAAGGCGAGATTGTCTTAGAATATAGAAATACTGCTGGTACTACAACTAATGAAGGCAATAAAACGATGAGATTTGTTATTATCCCTTCTCAAGATGTCCCAAAATTACCAAGTGATACCCGCGACTATAACACAGTAATTAAGGCTCTAGAGTAATATGAGGTTAATTTACATAACCATATTTTTATTCTTGCTTACTGGTTGTTTACCACCTAAATACATTACTGAAAAATATATTAAAAACAATCTTGAAGTTCATGAAATTAATGCATTTTCTTCAGTTCGTTTATATTCTATTTACAGCGGGAATGTTTATGGAGGTAAGGATTATTTAGAATTAACTGGTTATAAAATAGGTCAGAAAAAAGGGTTATTAATTGGTTCAATTAAAAAGAAAAGCGAAGTAGATCAAAAAAGCGAAAAAAAAGCGGATGATTTACAGTTTACTCAATTGACTGTTGAACAATGTCAGATGATTGTTGAAAAGCACTATGAATTAATTCAAAAAATCAAGTTAGAACGTCCAAGATTTAATGAGGCGGTTTATCATGATTTTGCGATTAGTAAAGATTTATGGATTAGTTTTAAAAAAGGCCATGGTTCAAAATCTGTAAGTATTATGGATATTTGGATTAAAGGAGATAGGTACACTGTTTACACAAAAAAAATTATTCGCAACTTGAAGAAATTTATTGACTATTAATTTTAGAGTTAATTAAGCATGAAAATGGTGGAAGTATTAAACTTCCCCCCCAAAAAACACGTTTCACACACGCTTCTGTTGATAAGTTGTTGGTATTTTAAAGTGTTGATATATAATTAAATAAGGCGAAAAGTTCAAATCCCTAACTCTCCGCAACCAAATGAAAAACCCAGCTTGCTGGGTTTTTTTATTTTTATGCAAAGCCAAGCTCTGCTTGAGCGCATGCATATAAATAAAAAAACAAAAACCGCGCTAGCGGTTTGGTTTTTCATTTGGTTAGCAGCTCACCCATAAAGGGATCACGAGCGGAGCGAGTAATCCCTTTATGGATTAGACAGATTAGACAGATTAGACTGGTTAGACGGATTGGTTTAGAGGTATCCTGCGTGCAATGCTGCGCAGCTGGGCTTTGCAATTGGTTAGCAGTTTGGTTTTCATTTGCTTAATATTTTAAACCTATAGGTTTAAAATATGTTTTTAAATTTTAACTTAAAGGTGTGTATTTGTAAATAATATTTAAACCTTTAGGTTATGTCTTATATTCAGAAAACACTGATTCAAAAACAAATGGATGAATTTATTCAATCAAACAATGAAATTGGAAGATCAAAAGACCAATTCTGCAAGTCAAGAACTAGAAAGGTTGACAAAGGATATCATGAGTAAAATGACATTACTCAGCTTTTTTTCACCTAGTTTTTTCAGGGTTGAGACTATTGGATGATTATAATAGGTTACATCCACTTTCTGGCAAACTCATCGGCTTCTTTTTCCTTTTGATTGTCTTTGTCTGAGTATTCCAAATTCTCCAAAAAGACGTCCTTTTTGCCGTGCAACAAAATATGTCCTACTTCGTGGAAGAAGGTGAAACCCAAATGATCGGTTTGGTTTTCATTGTCAGTCAATTGAATCAAAGGGGTATCGCTGAGCCAGCGGGTGGCGCCGCTAATGGGTGCGTTGTTGAGGGACGGTGTCTTTACAACCTTCACGCCAGCTTCTAGGCAAAGGCTTTGCAATTGATTGAATGTTATATTGTTATGATTGTACAATATCGATTTCAGCATAGGCAATGTTTCTTTGAACTTCTTTTCCGAATACTTTTTGGCTGTCAATTCCATCGCTTGAATTTCGCCCTGTCTGAGCCAAGCAGAAACGGCATACGGGTCTTTGGTTTGCGCAAGCGATATGCGGAAGGCAACTTTCAGTTGCTGTTTGAAATAGTATTCTTCCCAAGCTTTATGGTTTGAAAAGCCAAAGAATGATAGCATTTCCATGGTTTTTTCCTTGAGGGTTTTCACTTGAGGTAGCCATCCTTTTTGAATCATATCTTCCAATGGAAATTGCTTTGCCCACGGAGTAGCTTGGCGAATAACGGCTTCACGTTTTTTTCGCGCAATAAATTCGTCGAAACCTCTTTGGTGGTCCATCCAAAATTGGGCAGGAATTCTCGTAATATTTTCAAATTGCACTGCCATATCTGCGGTAATTGAGCTGTCGCCTTTGAGAACCGCAATAATAGTTTTCTCGGGCTTCCCTGCGCGGAGTGCAAACTCTTTTGGTCCCATTTTCATCTCTTCCAACTTCTCCAAAAGCGTTTCTCCTGGATGCGGCATTGATTGCCATAAGTAATGATTTTCCATTGTTATTTCTCTTTGTGATAGTTGATGATTTCAATAACTTCTAATTCTGAAATTTCGATCCAAATGTACTGACCGTCTGCATTGGTTGGAATTGGATTTTTGTGAGGTTTAAAAATCAATCGATAAGGTTGATCGAGATCACAACTCCATTGTCCTTTCCTGTTTTTTTTCAATTCGTGATAATTTCCTGGTAAATGCCGAACATTTTCAAGGTTGCATGCAAACTTTAATTGAGTAATCCTCTTCTTTAGAATTGCAGTGCGCAATCTACCTAGTTCTTTAACCATTTTACGGTCATTCTCTACTAATTGCTCTAATTTCTTATTCTTAAAAGTTATTTTCACTACAAAGTTAATTTATTTTTTAGATAACACAAAGTGTAAGTTTTATTTTTTTTATTGAGGGACGTTTTATCGTTTGTAAAAAAGAGAACCTAATTCAGACTTATTAAACTCTCGCTTTTCTAGTAATATCAAAGTTAACCCCCATTGATTTCTTCCCTCTAATATCAGTCTAAATTACTTGACCAAATTTTTGCATTTTCCGCAAAAAAAAACCTCTAAAATAGAGGTTGAATTAGACCTATGGAGGTGTTTGGAATTAATTAAAAAGGGTGGAGGTGGAAAAACTTTAGATGCTTAAATACGATCAATGCGATTTCTTGCATTATTCAATTATTTTTTATTATTTTTGTATTCAAGAACAACACCAAGGATAGTATCCTCGGTCTGACGCCTCCCATAAGAGTCGTTTCGCTTTTTATAGCATAATACATCAAAAACTGAATGGATTTAATTAACAAGGGGTAAAGGAGTGGATTTACTCAGTGATTTTTATTGAATTCTTTTTATTAATTGCTCAAAGCAATATGCAACATCAGTTTCATTGGGAATAGTTCTGAATGCCAATGATGAAAGTTCCGTTTGATATTTTTCCTTTAATTGTTCCCAAAGGATTGGAAAATTTGTAATCAAGGGAGATTTTGTGAGTGGATTGGTTTGCCATCCATTTGGCTCTTCAAACATTTCTCTATCGTGTTGCAGTATATTATCAAATTGGTTTTTAAATGAATCCGATGAAACAAATTTAATACATTCAGTATTTTGCATCAAATAATACAAATCATAAAAGTGTCTTATCTTTTCAGCTAAACTTTCAACTGTATTTTCTTGAAATGAAAATCGAATTAATGCCACCATCTTTTCCAATAGCGTTTGTTCTTTACTTAAAACGTTTAACTCGAAAGGTTGTAGATTATATTGTTGAGTATATTGTTCAAATTTATTTTGAATCAAAAAATCAAATACCAAACTATGAATGGTAAGTCTTTTATATGGGAACGGATTCGAAAAAGAATTTATTTCTACTATGAGTTTATTATTGGCGTTGGCTTTTTGAGTTGTAACATATTCAAAAACCGATTTTCGAAATCTTGAACCTTTACTCGTTATACCATCCATTCGTTGCTCTGTTAAATCGGCTGTAATTTCTTTTTCAATTGCCCTGATGATGGTTTTGATTTCATTTCCTGTTTTTCCTTTATCGTTGATAACAGCAATATCTACATCTTCAGAAAATCGATCTATCAAATTGTAGCCTTTTGATAAGGATGTACCTCCTTTGAATACTGATTCATTCATATATTCACTTTTAGCCAAACGGCATAACATCAATGTTATCCAATAGTCTTTTTCTACAAATGCATATGGAATATTCAAGTAAATTGATGTGTTATATAATATGTCTTTAAACGTCCTATTTTCTAAATGCAATTTCATTCGATATTCCAGTTTTTTATGGTGGGTAACTCAGTTTCTTTGATATTTAATTTGATTTTTGTTAGGGGATTTAGCTTGTTTTGTAACTCAGTTAGATTCATATTTAAATTCGAATTCTCTAAAATAGCACCAAGTAACCCAAT
>CANFUB010000139.1 GCA_947450015.1 Bacteroidota bacterium
ATAGTAACGAAATCTGCTACAATAGATGACTTTATAACCAAGCTTAGAAAGGCTATCAAGTGAATGTCTAATGTTGCGAATATCCTGAAATACAGAATGGTTGCGGTTGTAATGATACTCCAAATATATCGCCTTGAAATTGATTTTGTCGGCCAACATGTTTTCTAATACCTCATATTCTGCACCCTCAATATCCATTTTAATATAATCTACTGCCTCTATGTGCAGCTTTTGCATGATGCTCTTAATAGTCTCAGCAGGCACTTCTACAAAATTCTCGGTCGCATCAATATTGTTAATTGAATGCGAAACGAAATTGGCTTCTTTAGGTTTGAAAAACTTAACAGTGCCTACTTCTTTCCATAGTGCTGCAGCATTAAAAATTATTTTATCAGCTATTCTTTGCTCATTTTTTGAAAATAATTCTTGTTTTACCTTATCAATGTATTGAATTGAAATATCAGTTGGATCATACAATTGCACAGTGCAATCGTATTGTTTAATCAAGTCGATTTCCGCTTCTATATCTTCACCAACACCAAAAGATAATATACTTGAATTTTCCTTGATTAGATGTTTAGGTAGAATCATGAAGCCATAGTCATTTCCAATGGTTTCATATGCCTCACCGTCATTTTTATTGTATTTAGAAAGATATAAAAGTTGCAATACCTTTCTGATGCTTAAATATAAAAATTTCATTGTTTAAAGATTATTGATTTGCGTTTTCTTGCGCAGTTTTAAATTGTTGAGCGATGGTTTTGGCATGGCGAAGTACTTCATCAAGTCCTGCGCTATTTTTGCCTCCGGCCGATGCAAAGAAAGGTTGACCGCCTCCGCCACCTTCAATATGCTTCGCCAATTCACGAATGATATTACCACAATTAACACCATGTGTTTTCACAAGTGCATCATTGCAAAATACAGTGATGAATGGTTTATCGTTTATTAATGATGAAATTACGCCAAATATTGTTTCATATTCATTTCTTAATTGAAAACAGATGTTTTTAAGGTGCTCAGGAGATAAACTATCGATGCGCTCAAACATCACATAAATACCTTGTTCATCCTTGTTAATTCTGTTCTTAATATCCGATTTGATTGTATTCGCTTTTTCGAGTTCGTAAGTTTCAAGCTTTTTTTGTAATTCGCTTTTTTCATTCGAAAGTTTTACAATCGCTGCCTCTAAATCTTTAGGGTCGCCCAATAAATGTTGTACACCTTTAAGTTGTAGTTCAAGTTGATGATAATACTGATCTACTTTTACATTCGTGATGGCCTCAATTCTGCGAACACCAGCAGCAACTGAACTTTCCGAACTGATTTTAAAGCGACGAATAAGACCCGTATTTTTAACATGGGTACCGCCACATAATTCAACAGAATAGTCTTTGTCGAAGGTAATCACACGCACCAAGTCGCCATATTTTTCTCCGAATAAGGCAGTAGCCCCAAGTTCTTCTACAGCTTGTTTAATCGGCACATTGCGTTGTTCGTTGAGGGCGATGTTGGCAAAGATTTTTTCATTCACAATCGATTCGATTTTTTCAAGTTCATCGTCTGTGACTTTAGCAAAATGACTGAAATCAAAACGCAAATAATCAGCATTTACTAAACTTCCTTTTTGCGCCACATGCTGTCCCAAGACTTGTTTCAATGCAGCATGCAATAGGTGAGTGGCACTGTGATTGTTCATAGAAAGTGCTCGATTTGTTTCATCTACTTTTGCAAAAAATGCTTGCAAATGATCGCTAGGCAATTGATTGACATAATGAATAATGAGGTCGTTTTCTTTTTGAGTATCTGTTATAATTAAAGCTTCACCGTTAACAATGCCAGTAAGTGTACCAGTATCACCAACCTGTCCACCACTTTCAGCATAAAATGGTGTGATATCAAACACCAATTGGTACTGTAATTTGTCTTTCACTTTAACAGTTCTATAGCGTGCAATCTTAACTGTTGCCTCAAGAAAATCGTACCCAATAAATTCTTCATTTTCGTCATCAAGTAAATATTGCCAATCGCCTGTTTCTTTCTGTGCATCTTTTCTACTCCTTGTTTTTTGCTCTAATAACAACGATTCGAAACCTGCAATGTCAACATTGAAACCATGCTCTGTAGCGATGAGTTGTGTTAGGTCAATTGGAAAGCCGAAGGTATCATACAATTCGAAAGCTGTTTTACCATCAATCAACTTATTGCCTTCAACATTTGCGTTTATTGTTTTTTCTATTCTCGATAATCCAGTTTCGAGTGTTCTTAAAAATGAATTTTCTTCTTCTTGAATAACTTTTCTAACAAAATCTTGTTGTTGAAGCAGTTCATTAAAAGTTGCACCAAATTCGGATGCCAATACTGGTAAGAGTGCGTTGATAAAGGTTTCACGCATGTTCAAATAGCTATAGCCGTAGCGCAAAGCACGTCTTAAAATTCTGCGTATCACATAGCCAGCGCCATTGTTACTAGGCAGTTGACCATCGGCAATACAGAAAGCAACAGCTCTTACGTGATCGGCAATTACCCTAAAGGCAATGTCCTTTTTTGAATCGGTACCTGTGTATAAGATGCCAGTTAACTTTTCTAATGCCTTAATTAATGGTTGAAAGATATCGGTGTCGTAATTCGATTTTTTTTCTTGAAGTACACGTGTTAAGCGTTCGAAGCCCATGCCTGTATCTACATGTTGATTCGGCAGTTTTTCTAAACTACCATCCGCCTTACGGTTAAATTCCATGAACACATTGTTCCAAATTTCAATCACTTCAGGGTGGTCGTTGTTAACCAAAGTATCGCCACCTATTTTTGCGCGCTCTGTTTCACTGCGCATGTCAACATGTATTTCGGTACATGGACCACAAGGACCAGTATCGCCCATTTCCCAAAAATTATCTTTCTTATTGCCTTTGAGAATACGACTAGGATCAATTAATTGGGCCCAACAATCATAGGCTTCTTGATCGAATGCTAAACCTTCTTTTGCATCGCCTTCGAAAACGGTAACGTATAATTTATTTTTATCAATCTTATAAACATCGGTTAATAGTTCCCAACTCCATTGGATAGCTTCTTTTTTGAAATAGTCGCCAAAGCTCCAATTGCCCAACATTTCGAACATGGTATGGTGGTAATGGTCGACTCCAACTTCTTCAAGGTCGTTGTGTTTGCCACTCACACGCAAACACTTTTGTGTGTCGGCTGCACGGTGGTAGGGTGCTTTTTTATTTCCTAAAAAATAATCTTTGAACTGATTCATGCCTGCATTGGTGAACATGAGGGTAGGGTCGTTCTTAACTACAATTGGTGCCGAAGAAACTATGGTATGTTGTTTATTCCGGAAGAATTCTAAAAATGTTAATCGTATTTCTTTTGCGCTAATCATACTTTATTAAATTATTCTGCTATTTTTGACGTTTAAAATATTTTGCAAAAGTAAAGAAACCGAAAGAGTAAATCAGCATGGCAAAAACCAAATATTTCTTCAACCCCAAAACGCTTAGTTATGAGAAATACAAATTGAGCAGGTGGTTCATATTTCTCAGAAGTATTGGCGTGTTCTCCTTTTCGGTCATTTTAGGTTTCATTTTCTTTATTTTATTCTCGCGTTTTGTTGATTCACCAGATGAAAAAAAATTAAAATCTGCAAACAATGAGATAGAGGCGGAATTAGAAAATGTGGAAAATCGTTTGACCAGCTTAAGTCAAGAATTGGAGCGAATTAGAGAGAAGGATGTTACCGTTTACCGCTCAATCTATGAAAGCGAACCAGTAAATGAAAAGGCTTGGCAGCAGAGTTTTAGCAATAGCGAGAAGTACAATGAGTTGCGAAAATTGCCGAATTCAGAACTCTTGGTTGAATTGAACACAAAGATGGACAAGCTTAATCAACAAATGGAAATTCAAGGTCAAAGTTTTGATGATTTGCTGATGATGGCCAAGAATAAAAAAGAATATTTAGCAAAAATTCCTGCAATACAGCCAGTATCCAATAAAGCACTCGATAGAATTGGTTCGGGTTTTGGTTACCGCACTGATCCATTTTACAGAACCCAAAGATTTCATGCTGGCATTGATTTTACAGCGCCAAGAGGTGTAGAGGTATACGCCACAGCAGATGGAGTTGTATCAATGGTTAAAACAGAAATATGGGGTTATGGTCAGCACATTGTTATTAGTCATGGTAACGGATTTGAAACTTTGTTTGGACATTTAAGTAAATTTAAAGTAAGGGTAGGGCAACGCGTTGTGCGGGGTCAATTAATTGGTTTGGTAGGCAGCACTGGTAAATCAACAGCACCACATTTGCACTATGAAGTTCATAAAAATGGAGAGCCTTTGAATCCTGCCTTTTTCTTCTATAACGATTTAACAGATTTGGAATACCAAAAAATGTTGGAAAGGGCATCGGCTCCAAATCAATCATTCGATTAATCTTGTATTGTAATGACTCAAGCGTCTGACGATAAAAAATTATTTCATAGAATTGGTGAGTTATCGAAAACACTCGAAGTGCCAGCCTCTATGCTTAGATTTTGGGAAAAGGAATTTGATTGTCTTAAAAATTTAAAAAAGAATGGTAAAGGTGAAAGACTTTACACTGCCGAAAATATTGAAAATATAAAGACTATTATTTATTTGGTGAAAACAAAGGGGTATACCCTACAAGGTGCAAATGATTATTTAAAAAAAAATGCCAGTACCTTGTCTAAGAATCAGCTTGCGATTCACAGTTTGATAAAGATCAAGGCTTTTCTCGAAGAATTAAAGGAGAATATTTAAGAAATCTCTTTTTCCTTTATTTTATACGGAATGTAGATAAATATAAGTGTTAGTGTAGAAAAAGAGCGAAAAATAAATCATACGTTTGTAATATATTATAGCATACAGATATGGAAATTCAACAAAACGAAAAAGACAAAAAGAGTAAAACCTACTTAGCCATTTTAATTGGTGCATTGTTAATTCTTAATATAGGCATAGGTGTTAACTTATATATGTCTAACCGCAAAAAGAATGAGTTAGCTGCAAAAGTAGATACAATAACTTCTCAAAACACCCAATTGACAACCGAATTGCAAGCGGCTGAAAATGAAATTAAATCATTACAGGAAGCCAACCAAGGTTTAGAGGGTAAATTAACAGAAAGAGATGAAGCCATTGCGCAAAAGATAACACAAATCAAAATTTTATTAAGCAAAGGCAAGTTGTCTGCTTCAGAATTACAAAAAGCAAAATCTGAAATTGCAGCCCTTCGCAATCAAATTGAGGATTATAAAGCACAAATTGAGCAATTAACTCAGAAGAATGCTGAATTAACTTCTGCCAACGAAGGTTTAAACCAAACTTTAACTGCTGAGCAAATGAAGACCGCAGAACAAGCAAGAACCATCGATTCGAAAAACAGAACCATTGGGATTGCTAAGAAATTAAATGCAGGTTCAATTGTCGCTATGGGCGTTAGAGAAAGAAAAATGTTTGGTAAAAAAGAGTTAGAAACCAACAAAGCCAATAAAGTTGAAGAAATTAAAGTGCGTTTTACAATTGATAAAAATGAAATTGCAGACGCTGGCGAAAAAGATATTTTCGTTAAGATAATTGGTCCAGATGGTGCACCAATTGCTACTAAAGTGCAAACTACCAAGGTAGATGGTACTGAAACCCTTTACACTGAAATGAAAACAGTTGACTACAAAAATGAGAAAAGTGAACAAGTAGTATATTGCAAAAAACAAGGTGGTTATAAGGTTGGAGAGTACACCGTTGAAATATTTGCAGAAGGTTATAGAATCGGTAGTACTAAATTTAGCTTGAAATAATTAAAAAAGTATTTGCAAATTAAGAATTTATTCATACTTTTGCACCCTTAAATAAAAAGATTATGGCAGTTACAAGATTAATGAGGAAAGACAGACGTAATAAGGAATTTACAAGAGTTAGAAAAACTAACCTTAAAAATGTTCGTTCTGTATTATATGTTCAGTCACCATATAAAGGTGTTTCAGGCATAGTTTTGGAAGATCAAGAAGCTAAGTAATTAGCCCGAAATATATTGAAAATCCCATCCGTTATCGGATGGGATTTTTTTATTTAACCAGTTTCCCTTTTTGGTATAATATTTGAATGTCATAAAAAGCAATTGAAAAAGAAAAAGCACATAGCGATTAGATTTATTATAACGTTAATTACGGTGTTTTGGCTGAACCTTACAATTGTTTCAGCAGAAGAATCCAAAGTGTTTTCTAAATACCAATTGGCAGATGTCGAAGACATTTTAGAAAGTGCGAACGATTTAGACAATCAATTCTTTGGCTTCCATGGTTTCGCAGGTGGTGAGGCCATCACAAACCCATTCTCTTTTTTTAATTTCAAAGTTTTTTCTAATCAATTTAAGAATAGCCAAGCGAAAACCGCTCGCCATTCGAATTGTGATTTGTTGATTAGCAATTGTATTTGGCGCATTTAGAATAGCGCCATTACCCAAACTAGCCCCTAGCGAAGGGCATTCATCATATTCGCCTTTATCCCACTTTATTTAAAAACATTACATGCATTCTAGAATACATGTTTCTTGTTGTTCCTTTTTTTGATTCATTTTGAAATTTTCTTTCGATGAATCTTTTTTAACAACAAACATTACAATAAACAGAAAAAGTTAATGAATATTCATAACAACAATTTTGATGAACACAAGGTTATTCATAATCTAAAGCATTTTTTGCCTGCCCAAGCACCACTCAAAGATTTTATTCATCACAATACTTTACATGCATTTCAAGATACAAAGTTTTTTGATGCCATCAGAAATGCCTCAAAAATATTTGGATACATGGTCGCCCTGCCAATCGATACCTTTAGAGATAAATACCA
>CANFUB010000140.1 GCA_947450015.1 Bacteroidota bacterium
GCCAACATCATGGCCGGTCCACCAACATCTAACATGTGCAAAGGATTGATGCCTTTTCTTTTGGCTACAATGATAACGGCAATACCGCCAACAATTAATCCGCCATAAAAAGTTAAACCACTAAATGAAACAATATTACCCCATGGGTCGCGGTAGAATTCAGACAGATTCTCTAAAATATGAAATAATTTAGCACCAATAAGACCTCCAACGAAAGCTGCAAATGTGATACTGCCCATGTGGTAAGAAGGATCAATGGTTTTTATTTCTTCAATCGGCTCTGGCAATCTTTGCTTTTTATCTTGCCAATAGTTTAAACCAAGAAACAATGCTGCACCTATGATGCCGTATAAGAGGCTACCTTCGGTTGAAAGAATATAAGCTTGTGGATTATCGCCTGTTAGAGAGAAATCAAAAAGCAAGGGTAAAAATTTATAACCAATGATTAATCCAGTAATGCCTGAGGCAATGTAATCTGATTGCGACATGGCGGCACCTCTAATCACTTTTATTTGTTCGCCAGCACCAAGAACACCCAATTTAAATTTGCGTTTCAACTCAGCTGTCATTACCAAATTGGCAGCTACAAACGAAATGGCTACAAAAAAGCCAAATGAATTAATGAGTTTAAGGCCGGGCAATTCTATGCCAAACCAATCTTGAAAAATGAAATAAAAATTAGGATACATTTAATATATGGGGTATTGTATAGTTGAGTTCGCCTTCTGCGAATCCATTGGCGTTAATATGCGATAAATTCACTTCGCAAACTTCATTTACCATCAAGGGATCGTAATCGGTTTCGACTTTAATATAGTTCTCTGTAAAACCAAACATGCGATTGCTTTTTTCTTCTTGCTCGAAAAGCACATGGGCTTTGGTATTTAAAAATTGCTGATAAAAATATTGCTTCTTTTTTTCACTTAAGATGCGCAACATGTCTGTTCTTTCGTTGCGTTTAAATTGATGCACTTTGCCACTCATTTTGCGGGCTGTGGTATTGGCACGTTCTGAATAAGGGAACACGTGCAAATACGAAACATCCAATTGATTAATGAAATTATAGGTCTCTAAAAATTCCTCATCTGTCTCGCCAGGGAAACCAACAATCACATCGACTCCAATGGAACAATGGGGCATTAACTGTTTAATTTTTGCAACCTTTTCAGCATACAATTCGCGTTCATATTTTCTGCGCATGGCTTTCAAAATGGTATTCGAACCACTTTGCAAAGGGATGTGAAAATGGGGCATAAATTTGTTGGAACGCGCCACAAATTCAATGATTTCATCGGTTAATAAATTGGGCTCAATAGAAGAAATACGGTATCGGTCAATGCCTTCTACCTTATCGAGTTCTAAACACAAATCGAAAAATGTTTCACCGTTTTGAACACCAAAATCACCAAGGTTAACACCTGTTAGCACCACTTCTTTCACATTGGTTTCGGCCACTTGCCTTACCACTTTCATGGTTTCTTCAATGGTATTGCTGCGGCTTTTACCGCGCGCCAATGGAATGGTGCAGAAAGCACAAAAATAATCGCAACCATCTTGCAATTTTAAAAATGAACGGGTTCTATCGCCAACAGAAAAACCAGGAATGAAGACATTGGTTTCTTTGATATTTTGATTGTAAATTTTAGCGCGGTCTGCTTTTTCAAATCCTTCTTTTAAGTGTTCTACCAAATTGAATTTTTCAGCTGCACCTAAAACCAAGTCAACCCCCGGAATATTTGCTATTTCCTCTGGTTTTAATTGGGCATAACAACCAATAATAACAACGAAAGCGTTGGGATTTACCTTCAAGGCTTCTTTCACTACTTTCTTGCATTTTCTATCGGCATGATCGGTCACCGAACAAGTATTAATAACGTACACATCGGCTTTATCGGTAAACTCTTTTTTCTCGAATCCAGCGGTTTCCAATTGGCGACCAATGGTGCTAGTTTCAGAGAAATTGAGTTTACAACCCAAGGTATAAAAAGCAACTGAATGAGGCATTAAGTGTGCAAATTTAGGGCTTTTAAAGTATTAAAACGAACATTAAAATGCGAATTAATTGGGTTTTAAAAAGTTTAAATTTCGCATAAAACCCTTGAATTTAGTGCGTTTAATCGCACTTTTAGAAAATACATCTTCAAATACATCTTCAGTTATCTCCATCCAATCGGCATGGTTGAATTTTTGTATTTCAGGTAATATCTCAAAACGCACTTCTTGGTTTGGTTTTGAAAACCGGTTCCATGGACAAACATCTTGACAGATGTCGCAGCCAAAAGCCCAATGGTCCATTTTCCCTTTAAACTCAGTTGGAATAGCCTCTTTTAATTCGATGGTTAGATACGAAATACATTGTGAGGCATTAAGGGTTTTATTGGGCAGGATGGCATCTGTCGGACAGGCATCAACACAGGCAGTACAAGAACCACAATAGTCTTTGATGGGCGAATCGTAACTGCATTCTAAATCCAAAATCAATTCGGCAATAAAGAAAAAAGAACCATGTCCTTTGTTAATTAGTAAACCATGTTTACCAATCCAGCCGAGTCCACTCCGTTCGGCCCAAGCCCTTTCCATTACTGGTGCACTATCTGTAAAGGCCCTTCCCTCCACCTTCCCAATTTGCGCTTCTATCTGCTGCATCATGGTTTTGCATTTATGCTTTAAAACTTCATGATAATCTTCACCATAGGCATACTTGGCTATTTTGGCATCGCCCGATGTCTGAAGTTCTGAGGGATAATAGTTGTATAAAAGTGTAATGACAGACTTTGCGCCTGTTACCAATTTTGTTGGATCCAAACGTTTGTCAAAATGATTGGCCAAATAGCCCATCTCTCCATTGTATCCTTTGTTAAGCCATACCTCTAGTCGCGATGCTTCTTGTTCGAGAAACTCAGCTTTGGCAATGCCACAAAAGGAAAAGCCTAGCGCTGATGCAATGCTTTTAATAATGTTAGAATTTTGAGATGCTTGGGACATTGAAAGTAGTGAACGAAATTAAGAGAATCGTCTTATTTCACCTTCAATTTCTTTCCTAATTTTAGAATGCTGGTTGCTTTCATGTTATTCAACTTGCATAATTTGCTAACGGTAGTATGGTGTTTTCTAGCAATGGCGCCTAAGGTATCGCCCCTTTTAATCACATGGAATTTTTGAGCCTTTTTGGCTTTGGCATAGTGCGACTCACTGTGTTCTTCAGAGCCTCTCTTGGTTTTCTTAACCAATTGTGTGTTTTCAAATAAACTACCATCTATGGTAATTTCGTTATTTAATAATGAAAACCGATCGAATGCAATAAATTTAGCAGGATCAATTGGCTTACCCATAAAACGCATTTCAAAATGCAGGTGAGAGCCAAAACTATGACCTGTGTTTCCGCCTAAACCAAGCACTTCGCCTGCTTTTACAGCTTGACCAACTTCAACCAAATTTTTTGAAAGGTGACCATACAATGTTTCTAAACCGTTGTGATGGCGAATTACCACCATGTTACCGTATCCATAATAATAGCGCGACATGCGAACCACACCATCGAAGGCACTTACCACTGAATCGCCTGTTTCTAAATCTAAATCGACACCTTGGTGGTGTTTACCCCAACGGCTGCCAAACTCAGATGTTACCATCGAAGCAATTGGAATGCAAAATCCAAGTGAATCGTACGACAAGCACAAACTCACAGGCTCATTAAAACTATTGTAATCGTATAAATACGGATTAAGATTTTCGCTGTCCCATGTATTTAAATACAACTCCCAAGCCGAGTTAAAAGTTGAATCAAATTCTGTTGTAATTTTATCTGGTTCATAACCATAAAAGTCAGAATCATTGGAATTAATGAAATGTGTTATGGCATTTGCTTCGACAAAACCAATGCTCACCAAAAACAATGCAAAAAAAGCAGCTATTTTATAAAGATTGAAGAATTGATAAGGCATTGCGTCTATCTGCATGCAAATTTTGTACCAAAACATCTAAATTTTCGAACTTAAGTTCATTTCGCATCCAATCAATTAATTGTATTTCAACGATTTCGCCATATATATCTTCATTAAAATCGAAAATATTAACTTCGATACTGAATTTTTTTCCTGGTATTGTTGGATTATCGCCAATATTCAGCATTCCACCATATTGCACATTATTAACCAATACTTTAACAGCATATACACCTTTGGCTGGCACTAACTTATTCGGATTTTCTATCTCTAAATTGGCAGTTGGGTAACCCAAAGTCCTTCCCAACTTTTTGCCGTGCACTACCCTTCCATGGAAATTATACGGTCGACCTAGGTATTGATTGGCAGTTTTAACATCACCTTCAACCAAAGCATTTCTTATTTTGGTACTACTAATGGTTATATGGTTTAAATCTTCGGCTGCTATCTCTTGCACTTGGTAATGAAATTTCTCGGCATTGGCCTTTAACAAATGAATATCGCCTTCTCTATTTCTACCAAAACGGTGATCGTAGCCAATGATGGCCACTTGTATATTTAATTCATTCACCAAAAATTGATGTATATACTCTTCGGGGAGAATACTGCTAAATGATTTTGTAAATGGCACCACTACAACATTGTCAATCCCACATTCTTCTATCACTTTCAACTTTTCATCTAGGGTTTGCAATAATTTTAGGTCATTGTCTTCTGGAAAAAGCAAAAGGCGTGGATGCGGCCAAAAGGTAAGCAAAACACTTTCGCCTCCTATGGCTTGGGTGGCTTGTTTTACTTGAAGCAATATTTTCTGATGGCCTAAATGTACCCCATCAAATGTGCCTTGGGTAAACACAGTAGGTTTAAATTCTGGTAAATGGTCGAGGCTATCAAAAACACGCATACTTAGAAACCGCAAAGATGTTGAAAATCCTCAATATTAAAGGCATCATTAATGTGATAATCGCCAATTTTTGTTCTGCGCAAGGCAGATAAATGAGACCCGCTTTTTAAATGCAAGCCAAAATCATTGGCCAAAGAGCGAATGTAAGTACCCTTGCTGCAGCCAACTTCGAAATCGATGTTAGGCAATTCACCACTTATTTTAAATTCGCTAATCGCAATCACCCGTTTTTTAATTTCTACTTCTATGCCTTGTCTCGCAAACTTATAAGCTCTGGTTCCATTGATTTTAACAGCCGAAAACACAGGTGGAGTTTGGGTTACATCGCCAGTAAAATATTGCGCTGCGTCCTTTAAGTCTTGGTCACTTAAATGCTGATAATCGAAGCTGGCATCAAATTCAGTTTCCAAATCATAACTCGGAGTGGTATGTCCAAACGTAATGGTGCCTGTATAAACTTTTGCCTGGTTCTGAATTTGCTCTATCATTTTTGTGCACTTCCCTGTGCAGATGATCAACAAACCTGTGGCCAATGGATCGAGGGTGCCGGCATGCCCAACACGCGCAGCTTTGGTGACATATTTAACCTTTTTTACAAGTTTAAACGAACTCCAATGCAAAGGTTTATCAAACAATAAAATGCTACCTGTTTTTAGTTTCTCGAGGTCGAAATTTTGGGGCGTTAGTAAATAATCGCTCAAAGGCGTTTCAACCTGATCAGAGTTTACTGAATTTTCCATTCTTTGTTTGTATTTGATTAATTGTTACCGAGTAGTAATAAACGCCTGTTGAAAACCCGGAAACATTAATAAATGCCTTCTGATCACCTGCTATCTTATTGTCTTCTATGACCATTACTGTTTTGCCAGTCATATCTGTAATTTCTATTTTTATAGTCGCTGCTGTTTCTGTTTCGAAAGGAATCATAAACACATCAACAACAGGATTTGGATAGGCTTCGGCACCCATTGATTTGTTTTGAATCCTGTCTATCGCAACCGAAGGATCGTTCATGGTTATCTTGCCAATCCATGTGCCCACCTTGTCATTCGATTTGCCAAAGGAACCGACCAACCAATATTCATTTTTGTTATTGTACCTTCTTTGAATCGAGGTATAATCGCCCCAACGCTCAACAGTATCGGGAATAAAACTATTGATAATACCCTGACCTTGTTTTACCCTTATTAAATCTGAGTACTGCCCGTTGTTATCAAAATAGATAACAGAAGTACCAGGAAAAGTCTTTAAACCAGAATGCGAAAATGTAATTAAACTCTGTTGACCCCAAGTTTGGTTGCCCGCATTCACGATGGTTGGATAGGCTAAGTCGAGCGAATCGTATGAAATAATATTGGCAGTAACTGATGGTGCTAGCACATGTGGATCTTGAATAATCCCATGGTAGATAGAAGACTTACCATTAATGGCATTGCGCGAAGTTTGTACAAATTGTATTTTATTGTTGTTATAGAAAGCGCCTAACACACGGGCATCATTGGTTTGCAATCTAAAACCATTCACCTTTTGTGGGGCCGCTGGCGGCAAACCATACTGCTTATTCGACTTTAAAATTTTATAACTGTATTGGGCCTTGCCACTGCTGTAATTATCTGAAATATGATGCAAGAAAACGGTATCGTTGGCAACATCACCAGGTCTAACAGACAATAAATATAAACCTGCACTGCCCGGCTGCTCAGATTCCTGTACTGGGCAAATGTTCCAAATCGATTTGTTGTTGTGCTTTATATTGCTCCATAAATTATACTCCAAAGAATCGGCTGCATAACCTTTTGATTTTTGCACTTGCCATATCACCGATTGTGTAAAGCCATCTCTCCAATCTGTGCTATCTTTTAACAAATTAACGGTCACAAATAAATCCTCGCCATTAATGGCTATCATTGGATAATCAGTCCAAAATTTACCCCCAAAAGGATTGCCATTGAGTTTGTATATATTCCATCCATCGAGTGGTAAATTGGTTTTACTAAAGGCAATAA
>CANFUB010000141.1 GCA_947450015.1 Bacteroidota bacterium
CTTATATTGAAGATGAAATGCGACTTAACAACAACATGAAATTGGCATTCGGTGCTAGGTTTGTTAATTACAATTATCAAAAAACAAATTATTTTTTTGTTGAACCACGTGTTTCATTCAATGCAAAGATTAATAATAAATACGCTATTAAGGCTAGCTATACCCTAATGAATCAGAACCTTCATTCTTTAGAAAATAATTTCTCTTCATACATTACCGACCGTTGGGTGCCCGCTACCAAGGCTGTTCAACCACAGCGCGCACAGCAAATTTCATTGGGTATTTCAAAACCGTATAAACATGATATAGAACTTACCATTGAAGGCTATTATAAAAAATTAGACCGCGTATTAGAATTGAAAGAAGGTACCTCCTTTGACAATGATCCAATAGCGAGAAGCTGGGAAGAAAAAGTTGTAATGGGAAAAGGCTGGTGCTATGGTGTAGAAACATTTTTACACAAAAAACGAGGCGATTTTAATGGTTGGATAAGTTACACACTCTCTTGGGCCAAACGCAATGCACCCAATGTAAACAGAGGTGAAGATTATTATTTTCAATTTGACAGAAGACATTATATCAATATTGTTGCACAACAAGAAATCGACGATAACAATAGTATAAGCATCAACATGGTATATTCAACAGGCAATGTACAGTCATTGCCGATTGGTAAATACCGCGACATCAATGGCAATATTGTGTATGACTACACTGGGAAAAACAATTACAGATTGAACAATACTTTTAGAATTGATGTTGGTTTTAAAAGGATTAGAAACAGAACATGGGGCACCGAGTCGGGTTATAACATTTCTATCTATAATTTATTTGCGCGCAACAACCCTGCTTACGTTTATATAAACAATGCACCTTCTGGGTCCTCTCTTGGCATTCCACAAGCGCCTAAAGCTTACCAAAGATCATTCCTTGGTTTTATTCCAGGTATCACTTATTACACCAAATTTTAAAATGAAAAACTTCAAATATATCAGTTTACTTTCTGTCGTTATTTTATTGGCTTCTTGCGAAAAAGAAATTACACTTAAGCTAGGTGATTATGCATCCAAATTAGTAGTCAATGGTGAATTTAATACCAACGCAACCGTAAAAGTAGAAGTAAGTCGAAGCATTCCTATTATGGATGTGGCCGATTCAACAGGCTATCTTTTAATGGATGCAACCGCTAAATTGTATGAGAACAATGCCCTCATTGGTAACTTAACGTATGTCAATGGTTTTTATACCATGAACTACAAACCTAAACAAGGCAAAGCCTACAGAGTAGAGGTGAACCGCACTGGTTTTAATCCTGCGGTAGCAGAGGTGAATTTGCCTGCTAGCATTGTTTCTAAATCGAAGTTCGAAGATTCAGTTGGTATCGATAATCTTGGATTTCCATTTGGCCAATTATCCATTCAATTTAAAGACGATGGCAATACCAAGAATTATTATGAATTAGTGGTAAGGTATTATGATGATGGTATCCAAAAATGGTTCCCCTTGGATTTTAAATCAAACGATATTTTGTTTTTGAATAACAATAAACTCGATAATGGTGGGTATGTATTTAGCGATGTATCCTTCAATGGTCAGCAAAAAACTATTCTAACCTCTATCGAGAGCAATACAGCCAACGGCACACCAAAATTCGAAATCAGTATCAAAACATTCTCTGAAGAATATTATAATTATTTAAAGCAATTGCGCGATTACAATAACAGTGGATTTTTTGTATCAGACCCAGTAATACTTATTTCAAATGTTAAAAATGGTTTAGGAATGGTTGGAGGTGTTTACAATGTAAAGGACACCATTAGATAATGTGCTATCATTTGCAAACATCACCGGCAATTTTGCCGCCACCATCACTTGGTAGACCACTGATTCTAACTTTTCTCAACTCGGCATTATAAATAGAAATGCGTTGATTAGCAGCTCTTCCTTCTGCATTGTCATTCGTTGCTATTGGTTTAGTGCTTCCAAAGCCTACACAAATTAAACGCTTGCAATCAATAAGGTTTTTATCTAACCATTTGCCAACTGCCAATGCGCGCTTTTCTGAAAGTGTTTGATTAATTTCTTCCTTATTAACATTGTCAGTATGCCCTTCAATTCTTAACAATGTGATATGTGGTTTTTCCTCTAAATATTTTTTGATATAATTCAATGCACTATCACTTGTTGGAAGCAACTCGTCGGTATTTGCTTTAAATTGAATGGCTGAAGGCAAAATCAATTCATTGTTTTCGATTTTGTAGTCATGCGATTGAAATGTAAATGACAATAGAAAAGAAAGGGCAGCGAGGGTAAATATTTTTTTCATGATAATCGAACAAATTTAAGTGCTGCGTTTAAAATCACCAATTAAATTTAATCTTCATGTCCCTTGGCAGGCTGAACACCCTTTGGGGCAGGCTCCTCTTCAGGAAGGCTTAAATCTTTTAAATCAGTTAAATCAGGTTGTCCGGCCTTCACCCAACAGGTATACCACAAACTGCCTAACATTACTATCGATGCGCGCATTCTGTCTTCTACCATGGTGCCAACGGCTTGCTGATAGGCTTCACTAAAAGCCTTGGAATATACTTTTACAGTCGTTCCTCCTTTTTTCTCAAAACTGTATTTTTTTGACTCACTAAAATTTTGAGAGACTTTTTTCTCCATGTCAAGCACCGAATCTACCAAGGTAAAACTTTGACCATAGGCTAGCCAAATGGCATTAACGTGTTGTTCATTGTACATCGCTAAACCAGTAAATAGATCGTATTCGTTTTCGAACATTTCAGGTAATCTGCTTTCCCATAAACCATGAATGCCCACTTGGTTAGTTTTTTGTCCATTGTAATTAGAAGTGGCGTGCAATGGCACATGACAGTCGCCAACATAATGCCCTAAGTCGGCACTTAACTTTAGTATCCGCAAATAATCTTTGATTTTAAACGCTTCCGTTAATTGGTACATCACCGTTTGAATATACCAAGGCACAATGCCATGGGCTTTGATGGTATCTTCAGAATATTTTAAAATGGCATCTTTATAAAAATGAGGAAGTGTATCGAAAGGTGCAGCCTTTTCATAATGGTCGCCATCTAAATAATGACGGCAAGCTTCACCTTCCATAATGTATCGCCTTTTATCGGCATCTACAGAATGATCGATAACATATTTTGCATTTAATTTATAGAATTCAAATAAAGGTTTGGGTAAAGTATAAATGGCAATTTCGTTTATTTTTTTATGACCATAAAATCCCCATGCACCAAGTTGATGAGAGATGATAGAAAATAAAAATACAAGCAATAAACGCATTATTTTTTTAAGATTTGTGCGATTACCAAGGGTAAATGTTGATGCTCTAAAAAATGAATTTTTTTTGCTAAAGTATCTGCACTGTCAGTATCATTTACATGGCATTTAGCTTGAAAAATAATTTCTCCTTTGTCGAATTCAGTATTAACTTTATGAATGGTAATGCCCGTTTCTGTTTCACCATTCTTTATCACTGCTTCATGCACAAAATGACCGTACATACCATGTCCACCATATTTAGGCAAAAGAGCAGGATGCAGATTGATGATTTTATTTTCAAAAGCGTTGATAAAGTTTTCGGGTACTAGCCAAAGGAAACCTGCCAACACAATTAAGTCTGGTTGGTATTGCTTTACTAAATCGATGACCCGGTTGCTGGCATAAAAGTCTGCTTTATTAAAGTACTGCAGGGCAATGCGTTGTTCAATTGTTTTTTCAATAACACCTGCATTTTTTTTATTTGTAAAAACAGCGGCAACCTCGGCCTCAGGATGTTCATTAAAGTAATGAATAATATTGAGGGCATTGCTGCCAGCGCCTGATGCAAATATGATAATTTTGGGTAGCATTATTTTATGGTTGTTGCTATGGCTTCTATGATTCTCAAATCGCGTTCTTTGGTATTCAAATCGGCTTGATAAATGAACCCTTCAAATACAAATAAACTACTTTTATCTGGCACTTGTACAACGTAACGGATAAAGGGTCCAGCCATGGTCATACCTTTAATCGTCCACCAACCGCGCATTTTACCAGCCATTAAATCATTTATCTTGGTTAATTCAAAAGTACGCGCAGGATAAAAACTACTTTCGGAGGTACTCATATACGTGCCTTTAAGTGAACCCGCAATATTGTATTTGCAAAATGAGTCGCGCATTGAACGCATTTTAAGATATGTAAAATCACTAGAATCAATTGATGGATAGGCATGCACGATTAAGCCTATCGATTTAGCTAATCCCTCGATGGTGGTGTCTTTTTGAAACCAATAAAAATTGTCATTTTCTTTTACAATATAGAAACCTTTAGGTATGTTCACCCCAACACCATACTTCTCTTTAAAGCGCTTGTAATAAGGGCTTGTCATACCATCCTCGCCATATAGTTTTACATATTCGTCTTTCAACTCGGCTTGTAAAAGGGTGTTCACAATCTGTTCGCGTTGACTGCTTAATTGGCGTTTTAAATTTTGAGATGAATTACAGAAGAGGTAGGTAATATGTTGGTGTTTGGCCAATACATTTTCTTTCACTCGAATGGTCAACTCGGTTGACTTTATCCATTGCGCTATACTATCACTTGAAAATGATTCAAGCAGTTCGTCCATCTGCTTAATGTTTTCAGGAAGAACAATAACGAGAACGTTGCGTTGGTTATAAAAAAACTTAGAGAAGGTTTCTAAATCAGGTGTATTCAATTCAAAAAAAGGAACCACAGAAGGCAAACTCAATAAAGGTGTTTTAAAGGCACTATCAAAATCTGATTGAAGTTCAGATAAGGTTTTAGAATCGCTTGTTATAACGAGGTTGCCAGCCTTTCCAACAGATTCGGATAAAGGTTCTTTTTTATTAAATAAATTACAGCTAGAAAAGGCAATCGATGAAATGAATAGCGTAAGGGTGAAAAACAGTTGATGATTAGATTTGAACATTAATTAGATTTTAATAATATTTTGATAAGCTTGCCTTTGCCAATTGGTGTATTAGATGAAATGATGCTGTTAATTTCACAACTGCGATTAATATCAATCTCATTGAATTTAGAACAAATATCATTCATTGTTTGGTATTCATTTTCTGTAATGTAAAAGAAAAATCCAAGGGTTGTAGATTTTGTAATCGGCAATACAACTTCACGTGATTTATATACTTTCAGAATACGACCTGCTTTAAGTTTATTGCTTTTTAAATGGTTCCAACGTTTAATATCACTTGCACTGACATTATAAATGTCGGCTATTTGCGCTACAGTTTGTCCTTTTTTAACTTTGTGGTTGTGTGTAGTGGTTTCATAGCGTATAAAATCTGATGGATTAAAAGCATTGGCACTAATTTGATAGATGCTATCTTGCCATTGTGCCAACTGCATCGCTTTGGTATAAGGCAATGCAATGGTTTTGTGTTCCATACTTGAAGGTATTATGCCGTCTTTGTAGGTACTGTTCCATTCACTTTGTTCATACTCATTGATATTGATAACTGCTGAAATATACTTCATATCAATTGGACAACACATTCTTACAGGCACTAACATTTCGTTTGCAGTTAAATGATTATTGGCTTCATCAATAGGCGGGGCAAAATTTAAGATAAATGCGGTTGCTAAAAATTTAGGAACATAATTTTGGGTTTCTTTAGGCAAATAAGGCTTAATTTCCCAAAAGGTGCGTTTACCACCCGAACGTGAAATGGCTTTTGCTACATTGCCAGGACCGCCATTATAGGCAGCTAAAGCCAACAACCAATCACCAAATTTATCGTGCATGCTTTGCAAATAATCACAGGCCTTTTCGGTACTTTTATAAATGTCTTTACGCTCATCAATGTTGCCATCTATCTGTAAATCCATCATGCGACCAGTGGCAGGCATGAATTGCCATAAGCCTGTAGCACCGCACCAACTCACAGCATTAGGACTTAATAACGACTCTACAATTGATAGGTATTTTATTTCTTGGGGCATGCCCTTTCTATCCAAAACTTCTTCGAATACTCTGAAATAAATATCCTTTCTCAAACAGGCTTTGTATAAAAACGAGCTGTTGGGATTCAACATGTAATTGATTTGCGTTTTTACAGTTGGATCAAACTTAAACGGAATGGCAGTGCCAATGGTGTTGGTTAAAAAGTTAAACCTTTCTTCCGTTAAATTTAAGACATCTTCATTCGTAAGAAATATTTGCTGTTTGTGCAAAGTATTTTCCATGAACAAATGGGTTAAACTATCGATTCTTGAAACCGTATTGGATGTTTGCGCATAAGTCGAAACTGATGCAAAAAAGGATAATCCAATGAGCGTGTTTTTTAACATTTTTTAAACTTAATAAAGGGTGTGCAAATTTACCTCTGAACAACGCAATTTGCAACCCTTTTATTGTTATTAATTGCTTGTTTTATACAAAATTGTAATTAACTTTGTGTTTGTTGATTAGAATTTAGTACAAAAATAAAAAATGCCTGAAAATAAGAAGGGTTTAATAACGTTTAATGATTTAGCCAATGTTGCCGCAATGCAACCCTTGGAGCAATTAGCACCGCTTAAAAAAAACAATTTGAAATTGTCCATTGGAATACCAAGAGAAATAACTTCACAAGAGAACAGAGTGCCGCTTTCGCCCTCTGCTGTTGAGTTTCTAGTTAACAACGGTCATGAGGTAACCATCGAAAGCAGGGCGGGAGAGTCGAGTAATTTTAGCGATAATAGATTCAGTGAGGCAGGTGCTAAAATAGCACAGCAACACGAGGAGATATTCAAATCAGATATCATTTTAAAAATAGAGCCGCC
>CANFUB010000142.1 GCA_947450015.1 Bacteroidota bacterium
AATAAATCCACCTAAGGTACCTATCCATGAGATACCCCCTGAGAGGCCAGAGGCCATGGGATTGAGCGTATAAATATCGAATGTAGTGCCTTTAAAATACTGACCAATTTCACTGCTAAAAGTATCACTAATACTTACTGAAAAGGAAATTAAAAACGCTAAATAATACAGTGCGTTGCCTGATAGATAATAAAGTACTAAGCACAACAAACCAATACCCCCATTGGCGAACACTTGCTTTGCATTGCGTCCCATTTTATCGGACGCTTGCTTGTTAAGTTTGGTAAGAAATGTGCCACCTAATAATAATATCAATGGCAAAATTAAGTTAGGTAAACCACCATAAATTAAAATCAACGCTGTAAAATAAGCCGCGATGGCACCTGAATACGTAAGCGATTTAATGAAATAGGCCATAAAACATAAGACCCCTAAAATAAAACATAGGCTGACTGTCAGTTGTATTGAACTTATTTGTAAAAAAATTGATGCGAGCATACCAGATAAATTACCGTCTAACATTTTATATGATTAAATTCGTTTGCAAATTAACCAATCTGATTGAAAGAATTAGAAGACTTTGAATGGTTCCCCTCAATATTAAGACAGTATCAAACTGATTTTATAGGCTTTGTTGTCGCTAAATTTAATGTCTATCAACCCTTTATTGATTACTTAAAATCGCATTCAACAGCATGCGTTCATATGATCGATTGGTGCGCTGGCAGTGGTGAACCAGCCATTAGTATTTTTCAAAAATCCGGTGTTTTTAAACAATTAGAACTCACGGATAAATTCCCTTCGAAATACAAAGGAGAGGCCAAAAATATTATTTACAATATGGAGGCAGTTGATGTTTTAGAAGCGCGCATCAAAGAAAACACAACTTACACCATGTTTAATGCTTTCCATCATTTTGAATCCAGCGACCAAATAAAAACTGTAAAACGTTTAAAAGACAATCATGCAAATGCTTTTATCGTGGAAATTTTAGCACCCGATTTTTTATTTTACCTTAAAATTTTATTTACGACCACCATTGGCACCCTTTTGCTTACGCCCTTTTTAAAACCATTCTCTTTTAAAAGACTTTTCTTTACTTATATTTTGCCCATTAATGTTTTTACAATTACCTACGATGGTTTGGTATCTGTATACAAATCAAAATCTGTTAAGCAATACCAACAACAACTCAATGGCATTCTTGAATCATCGGCTATTTTTGAACTTAAGAAAGGACTCTTTAAACTCATTGTTATCCAAGTTAAACCATGAAAAAGCTTTACATCCTCTGGAAATTCAGTCGACCGCATACCATCATTGGCAGCACCATTAGCATTACCACTTTGTATGCCATGGCCTGTCAACACATTGCGTTTTTAGACCATTGGCCGTTGCTGATAATGGCCATTATAACCGGCATTACTTGTAATATCTTTATTGTAGGCATCAATCAAATTGAAGATGTTGAAATCGATAAAATTAATAAACCTTATTTACCAATTGCTGCAGGTGAACTAAGCATCAAAAATGCCTATCGCATCATTTACACCTCAGCATTTATATCTGTACTTTTTGCAACCTATATTTCATTTTATTTAACTGGTATTGTAATGCTCTCTATGCTAATAGGTATGGCGTATTCACTACCTCCCTTGAGCTTGAAAAAGCACCATTTACCAGCAGCTTTAGCCATTACAATTGTTCGCGGATTCTTGGTGAATATTGGTGGGTTTTATGTCTTCAACACTGTTGTTAATCAGTCGACCGAAATTATTGAACCTTTGTGGCTATTAACCTTTTTTATCATTGCATTTAGCATTGCCATTTCATGGTTTAAAGACATGCCCGATACCGAAGGCGATGCCAAGTATAAAATCAAAACTTTGGCCATCCTTTATTCTCAGAAAACAGCGCTGATTGCTGGCACTAGTTTGGTAGGACTAGCCTTTGGAATGTTGATCTATTATTATGCCGTCAATTATTTTTTGAGCGAACATCCTTCTTTTAGCACCAAACTACTGCTATATGGGAACACCCTATTACTGGCATTGTTCATCGTTAACACCGCCATGATTCGCTTGAAAAAGCACAGCTCCATCAAGCAATTCTACAAACGCTTTTGGCTGTTCTTTTTCGCAGAATACGCTTTGTATTTGATTGCGTTTATTTAAGCCACAGATTCACAGATTTAAAAAGAATAAAACCATGTCACAGAAGACCGAGTAATCTTTATTGAATAAAGACATGAAAAAAATCACGATGGAGTAACCGTGATTTTAGAAGGCACAAAAATTTAGTTTAAGCCTTGTAAAGTCGCTTTCACGGCTTCGATGTTTGGCAACTCATTGGCATTCTCTAATACTTCAGCATAACGAATTACACCTTCTTTGTCGACCACAAAAGCCGAACGTTTAGCAACACCTTTCATTCCGAAAGCAAAGCTTTCATAAAGTACATTATAAGCAGTACCTGCTTCTTTGTTAAAATCGCATAACAAATCGAAATTCAAATGTTGATCTTCTTTGTATTTAATTAAAGTAAAAACAGTATCGATAGAAATACCAAATACTTTTGCATTTAAACTTTGGTATTGGGCGATATCATCTCTTACACCACATAACTCTGCTGTGCAGGTGCTCGTAAAAGCAAATGGGAAAAATAATAAAACAACATTCTGACCTCTCAATTCAGATAAAGTAACAGTGGCTTTATTGGTGTCAGTTAATGAAAAATCGGGGGCGAGTGAACCTACTTCTATTGTCATATAGCGTAATTAACAAGCAACTATTATAAATTGTTTTAAACAAATCGGCATTTCATCTTAGAATTTATAAACTCTTGTAATTGCTTGTTTCTATTCAGTTTTACCATGGTATCTGGCAACAATCTAATATTCTATATTAACTCCATTTAAGAATTAATGCGCGTGCTTTTAAACAACAAATTGCTTTCAGGTAATACAGCCCCTTCTTGATATGGCTGGTCGTTGATATCAAAAGCCTCATATCCTTTACCATTCAGTAGGTTTTTTATGCGGTGTACCGCTGGATTGTTTTCCAATTCATATTCTAATAATATATAATCGGGACGGTACTTAGAATTGAAATCAAAACCCGACAACACCATTTCTTCATGGCCTTCAACATCTATTTTAATAAGGCGGATTTTAGGCGGATTTATATTGGATGTAATATTGGACAAGGTAGTGGAATTAACGAGGAATGCATTGCTGTCAGAATCATCGCTTACGATTCTGCTTGATCCAAGGTTATCAGATTTAAAGGGACTGAAATGGAGCAGTTCATCTTTTACCGAAAGGGCTGCATTAACCTTTGTAACACTGCTATTCAGTCCATTGAGCGCTAGATTTCGCAACAAAAGGCCAAATGCTTTGTAGGAAGCATCAATTGCAATACCCTTGTTTTGGTTCTTCTTTAACAGATAACAAGTGTAAAGGCCGAAATTGGAACCAACATCCATGAACACCCCATCTGAATCTTTCATGATAGCATTGGCTTTCATGAGTGAACGGGGTTCGTAACTCCCATGTTTTAAAATTTCAAAGGTTAAATAATCATTGATTTCGAGACAGAAACGGGCACCAGAATCCTTTTCAATGACAAAAATTCCATTGTAAAAAAAGGTTCTGAGAAATTTTCCGATGTGGGATTTGCCAGGATGCGCAAAAAAAGAATACATGTACCACCGGTACAGCATTCCACTAATATTGATTGGTACTATCTTCATTTTATTTGTATGTTAAAAAAAAGAAAAGAAATACAATGCGAATATATAGGCTGAAATGGAATTTACAGCCTCTCAATGTAAAAAACTACACCATGCGTCTAAAACCTAACTCAACCAACTCAAATAATAATCTGGATCTTCTAGCTTCATGGCCGCTTCTGTTATCTGCAGTGGATAAAAAGGATCTATCATCACCGCCAATTCCTTGGTCTCCTTTGCACCTATGCTTTTTTCTACTGTACCAGGATGTGGTCCATGCGGAATGCCCTTAGGATGCAGCGATATCATGCCGCGCTCCACATGTTTGCGACTCATAAAATCGCCATCTACATAGTACAATACCTCATCGCTATCGACATTGCTGTGGTTATAAGGTGCTGGAATAGACAAAGGATGGTAATCGTAAAGGCGCGGTACAAATGAACAAATTACAAAATTATGACCTTCGAATGTTTGGTGAATCGGTGGTGGCATGTGCACACGACCAGTGATAGGCTCATAGTTATGAATGCTAAATCCAAAAGGGTATTGGAAACCATCCCAACCAATGGCATCAAAAGGATGTGTTGCATAGACGTATGGGAAAATTTGATCGCCCTTTTTAATCATCACTTTAAAATCACCTTGCTCATCATGTGTTTCAATAGCGTGCGGTAATTTGATATCGCGCTCGCAGTATGGTGAATGCTCTAAAAACTGTCCATAATTATTAAGGTAGCGTTTCGGTGGACGAATGGGACTAAAAGATTCTGTAATGAATAAACGGTTGTTCTCATTTTCGAATTCTAGTTGATAGATGATACCTCTTGGTATCACTAAATAATCGCCATATTCAAAATTAATTTTCCCATACAGGGTTTTTAGGGTTCCTTTTCCTTCATGAACAAAAATCACCTCATCGCAGTCGGCATTTTTATAAAAATAGTCGGTCATCGATGCAGTAGGTGCAGCAGTGGTTAAATACACATCTTTATTGAAGAGTTGTATAACACGACTTTCGAGATAATCTTTTTTAGGGGCTGTTTTAAAAGTTAAGAAACTGCGGTTTTGCATATTATTGGCAATGGCCGCTTTTGGTGCTACATCGATTGGATTGCCTATCGACTTTACAAGTGTTGGTGGATGGCAATGGTAAACAAGCGAGTAAATACTTGAAAAACCTTCGGTGCTTATGAGTTCCTCTGAATACAAGCCACCATTGGGTTTACGAAACTGGGTGTGTCTTTTTTCAGGAATTTGACCTGCTTTATAATAAAATGGCATAAAAAACGTTTAAAATTGTGGGTAAAATTAATGAAATTTGTGTTTATGTTAAAGTTTAAATCGTTTTGTGTCTTTTTAGTTCTCTTATTTGTGTTTTTATTCATGCCCAGTTGCAGTGATAATGGTGCTGCACGTTATATCAGCGAAAAGGATACAATGTATTCTGCAGACATACGAAGTGTGAGCGAAAAAATCAATAAATCGCCTAATAATGCAGAACTTTACTACAAACGGGCCAATACTTTTTATTTCGAATCAAACCTAAAACAGGCCATCCTCGACATCGATTATGCCATCAGCCTAGACTCCATCAATCCCCTCTATGAATTTAAACGTGCTGAATTTTTAATTTCTGGCGATACAGCCAATTCTAAAGAAGCCATTAAAAGTTTTAAAAAATCACTGCGCTTAAAACCCAATTATGTGGAAGCCATGTTGGCCTATGGTAAACTCTTAATTGCCCGTCAGAGTTACGAAGAAGCTGAAAAAATTTATTTCAACTGTAATAAAATCGATCCTTCGAATCCTGCTACTTATTTTTATTTAGGATTAATGGCCAAAGAAATGAAAGATACTACCAAGGCATTGGCTTTATTCGAAAAGACTTTGGTATATGATGGAAATTACTACGATGCCATTATGCAGTTGGGCGATTACTATGCTTTTAAAAACGATGCCAAGGCATCGGTTTTTTATGATAGAGCAATGGCCATCAACCCATACAGCGAAGAACCTTTGTATGCCAAGGGTTTCTATTTACAAAAAAATAACCAATACAAAGATGCAGCCGGCATTTACGAACAAGTGGCGAAAATGAATCCTGGCCATATTCTCTGTCGTTACAATCTAGCTTATATCAATGCCTTTTTCAAAAACTACAAAATTGCATCCGATATATTAGATGAAACATTGGAACTAGACAAAACCAACGCAGATGCATACGCTCTTAGAGGTTTAATGAAAGAGAAATTAAACAACCACACAGGCGCCATGATGGATTATCAAAATGCTTTGCAATTGGATAAAAATCAAAAAGCGGCCGAAGAAGGTTTGAAACGCTTGAAATATTCTATTTCATTTTAATTACGCTTACCCCCCTTATAAATCTAGTCGCTTTATTGGTGGCCAAAAAATAATTTGGGCGCGTTTCTACGAGATTTTAATTCGAATACTTTAAAATCAATCCATTTGAATCTGTGCAATAATAGGCGCTTTAATCATTTTACGACATAAAAAAAGGCCATCTTTTCAGACGACCTTTTCTAATAATATTGTATTGTTATTAGTGACCGAAAGTGATAACACCTGGTATGCCACTGTAACTAAAATTCAATTTAAGTGTATTGGCATCCAATTGCAAAATCTCTGTGGTATCTTGAATTTGAATGGTGCCTACTGTTAAGTCTAAGTACATTTTTTTATCGCTATCAATTAATTTGTAAGGACCACTGGTTGAATCAGGATCGGTTGCACTGCACTTATTTGGGGTATCATAAGAGGTTAAAATATTGCTTAATTTAAAATAATAAGTATTGTCTTTGTTGCAAGTCTTAACCAATAAGGCATTGTTCCAAACATCGCCTAAGCCATCTGCGGTTAAAGCTGTTATTTTCCAAGTGGTATCCGATAGATAGGTTTGTGCGGAAACAGTTGGGGTATTGTTCTTAGGTTCTTCCTTCGGATCATCCTTCTTTTTACAAGCCACAAATACGACAGTAGCAATGACAACAATGTATAA
>CANFUB010000143.1 GCA_947450015.1 Bacteroidota bacterium
AACCATACCATTGTTTATGATAAAGCAGGAGAAGAGCATTACAATGTTATATCAGCTTTTATAAAAAGTATGCGTGGAAGCGACCCCAATGCAGCGGTTTATTATTTAGCGCGCATGATAGCAGGAGGCGAGAATCCTGAATTTATAGCCCGAAGAATGTTGATATTAGCATCGGAAGACATTGGCAATGCCAATCCAACAGCACTCGTTTTAGCCACCAATACCTTAACAGCGGTTCAGTCAATTGGAATGCCCGAAGGTCGTATTATTTTGTCGCAATGTGCTACTTATTTGGCTTGTTCTCCCAAGAGCAATGCCTCCTATATGGCGATTAACCAAGCATTAGAAGTGGTTGCAAAAACAGGTGCCCAAGCGGTGCCGCTGCATTTAAGAAACGCCCCAACCAAGTTGATGAAAGAGATTAACTATGGAAAAGATTATGCTTATGCACATGCGCATCCAGGCAATTTTGTGGAACAAGAATTTTTGCCCGATCAATTAAAAGGTACTGCTTTCTTTGTGCCAGGAAATAATCCAAGAGAACATGAAATGCGCGAATTTTTAAAGAAGCGCTGGAAAGAAAAATACGGTTACTAGATTAAGCACGGGCCTCTTCGACCCAAGCTTTACCCCATTCTTCGAGTTCTTGTGCCGACCAAAGGTTCGGATAAAAAACACGCTTTTGAAAACGCGGAGGTAAGTATTTTTGCCAATTGGTACCACCTGTAGCAGCAATGGTTTCGGGGTCGCGTTGCAAATATTTTACAGCTGTTTTGTAATGGGCCAAAGGCCAATTAACATTCACATTGGTGTCGAAAAAACGCAGTTGTTTATTGATATCTGCATCGCCTTCGAAATAGCGGCTAGCAATACTTCCGATGGTTTTACCCTTCATCGTTTTAGCTGTAGCTAATAAAGTGGTGTCATATTGTTCTTCGAACTGTTGAAGGGTATAAGTTTTTTTGCCAGTACCCAATTCAGTGGCCCCAGTTTTCCAATAAATTTTTTGGTACATTTCATCCAAATCACTCTCAGCAGTGTAATTGTTTCTGAAATCGGGGTGCACCAAATGATTGAACTCAGTAGCGTATAATTCGATGGTACGGTATTGCGCACTTTGAAAACCACTGGCAGGCAATAAAGCCATTCTGAATTTCAAAAATTGCGCTTGCTCCATGCCTTGTCCCATCACATCGAATGAATCTGTAAGGTTTTTAAAGTAACGGTTGATGCGTTTTAAGCGCATTTCGAATTCTGCTTTTTGCTCGGCCGATTGAATGTTATCGGTAATTTGTTCGCACTCATCAAGGATCAATCGGAAATACAATTCCGTAATTTGATGGTACATGATAAAGATGCGTTCATCTTTGTATTTTGTTTTAGGCTTTTGTAAAGTTAACAAAGTGTCCAAATGAATGTATTCCCAATAAGGTACATAATCACTCACCAACAAACCTTCCAAATAAGAGGCCACATCTTGCCCCGTTCTTTGGTATTTTTCAGTTAATTGTTCTACTAGTTTTTCAATGTGTGGCTCCATAAATTAATTTTCAAAATGGTGATATGAATAAACTAAAAGGTTTGTATTTGGTATCTTTCTCAGAAAGGATAGGGTCGTTCACTTGCCATTTAATGTTTAGCTCACGGTCATCCCATGCTAGTCCGCCTTCGGTTTCAGGATGGTATGTATCAGTGCATTTGTATGCAAAAATGGTATTGTCTTCGAGGGTTGCAAAACCATGTGCAAAGCCGGGTGGAATCCATAGCATTAAGAAATTATCTTCTGTTAAATCGACAGAATAATTTTGGCCATAGGTGGCTGAGTTTTTTCTAATATCAACGACTACATCTTGCACAGCGCCTTTGATCACACGCACCAGTTTGCCTTGTGCATGTGGTGGTGCTTGGAAATGCATGCCTCTTACAATGTTTTTATTTGAAAGCGACTGGTTGTCTTGTGTAAATTCAACTGCAATACCCGCATTGTTAAAAATAGCTTTGTTATAACTTTCGTAAAAGTAACCACGTGGGTCTTTGAATACCTTTGGTTTTAAGAGCAATAGATCCTTAAATCCTGTTTCTATGATTTCCATATAAGTTGCAAAAATAAGTGGCCTTGAGCGGATTAAAAAACCGTTTCAAAGAATTGCAAGGTATCATAACAATATATTCATTCGTTTTGGGTTATTTTGTAAGGTATTCATGAAAACAAAAAGAAGTTTATTTGTTAAATTTTTATTCGGGCTTTTTATCCTATTTATTCTTTCGTGTGGGGTTGTGCTCTATTTGTATAAATCAAATGCCTTAGCGATAACTGAGGAAACCACCTTGCAAATTTCAGACACAGATAATGTCGAAAGTTTAAGCGCCAAATTGAAAGCAACATGCGGTCTTAAATTTCCAAGTGTTTTCAAAGCAGTGGCCAAGCGCATGAATTTAGAAGCTTCCATGAAAAATGGACGTTACCATTTAAAACCTAACATGACCATTGTAGATGTGGTGCGTGTTTTCAGAGAAGGTAAAAACAGAACGGTTAATCTAACCCTTAACGGCAACAATGATGATTTTGGGTTGAGCATGAAATATGTTGGCGAAAAACTAGAACCCGATATTGAGGCATTTACTGCTTTGTATTACGACTCTGCTTTTATCGCTTCATTGGGCTTTAATCATGCAACTGTGCCAGCATTGCCGATACCCGATACCTATAATTTTTATTGGCATACTTCGCCCCAAGAGTTTTTCTTAAGATTAAAAAAAGAATACGATAAATATTGGAACAACACGCGTTTAGAAAAAGCAAAACAATGTGGCTTGACACCTGTTGAAGTGGCAACGCTTGCAAGTATTGTATGCAAAGAAACCAATAAGGTAGATGAAATGCCAATGGTGGCAGGCATGTATTTAAATCGTCTGAAAATAGGCATGCCTTTGCAGGCCGACCCCACCATTAAGTTTGCCTTACACGAACCTGGATTGAAAAGAATTTTAAACATTCACTTAAGTGTGGTGTCACCATACAATACATACATAAATAAGGGTTTGCCACCTGGTCCCATTTGTGTGCCCAGCAAACAAGCTACCGAAGCGGTGTTAAATTTTGCGAAGCACAATTATATTTTTATGTGTGCGAAGGAAGATTTTAGCGGCTACCATAATTTTGCCGCGAATTATGCCGAACATTTAAAGAATGCGCATTTGTATCAAAAGGCGCTCGACCAAAACGGCATTAAATAAGTTATTTCTGAACGGTGCGGTAGAGATAGTAAGCCACACCCATAAAGATAAAGTTGGGAATCCATACTGCAATAATCGGAGGGATTATACCTGTTTGTCCGTAAGTATTGAAATACTGAATGACGAAGAGGTAGATAAAGCTTAGCATTATGCCGACACCTAAATTTAGCCCAACACCACCACGCGATTTTTTACTCGATACACAAACACCAATAACTGTTAAAATAAAGGTCGAAAATGGGGAGGCATAACGTCTGTATTTATCGGTAATGTAAAATTCTACATTGTCTGCGCCTCTCGCTTTTTCCGATGCAATGTAATCGTCTAATTCATTTAAATCAAATGCTTGTACATCGTCGCTGTGTCTAAAAAAATCAGCCGGATTGAATTCAATAGTGGTATCTAAAAATTTCCCAGTTGTAATTTTCTCTTGGTTGTTTGGCAGGTAATCGCGGATCATATAATCCTCTAAACGCCATTTCTGTAATTTGCGGTTCCAATTAATTTTACGACCGTACAGTTTACTTTTTAATAAATTATTTTCATAATATTCTAAAGCCACGCCACCACCAGAACTATCCGCATAGCCAAAATATTCTAGAAAGAAATAGGTATTAGGCCTAATCTGACGGTGCACATGGTTGGTATAATCATCCTTTATGTCGCGCACATATTTGTTTTCGAAATTGATGCGTATCTTATCAGAATGTGGTATCACATAAGCGTTGAGCACGAATGATAAGATTGCCAAAAGGCCTGCCGTAATTAGGTAAGGGCGAAGGAAACGGTTGTAACTAACGCCCGATGCCAAGGTGGCCACTATCTCGCTTCTTGAAGCCAACTTAGAGGTAAAAAAGATAACAGAAATGAAAATAAAAACAGGACTGAAAAGATTTAGAAAAAAGGGTACATAATTGACATAGTACTTTAAAATTATGTCTTTAATTGGTGCCTCCTTACTTAAAAAATCATCGAGCTTTTCGGAAATGTCAAAAACAATAATGATAATGATAAACAAGGAAAGGGTGACCACAAATGTGGTGAGAAATTTTTTGATGATATACCAATCCAGTTTTTTTATCATTCGCTTTTGCTTACAGCTTCTGTTTCAATTTTTGTACCATACTATTTTTCCAAGTCGTAAAGGTATCGTTCAGTATGTGCTGACGGGCTTCTTTAACCAACCATAAATAAAATGATAAGTTGTGCAAACTGGCCAATTGTGGACCTAGCATTTCGCCTGCCATAAACAAGTGGCGCAAGTAAGCCTTACTATAATCAGGTAGGTGCAATTCATCAAAAGGAGAGAAATCATTCTCCCATTTTTTATTTTTTATATTGATGATGCCATCCTTTGTAAAGATGGTGCCATTGCGACCATTCCTTGTTGGCATTACACAATCGAACATATCGACACCCAAGGCAATGCACTCTAAAATATTTTCTGGCGTACCTACACCCATCAGGTATCTGGGCTTGTCTTTGGGCAGTATATTGCAAACCAAATCAGTGGTTTCGTACATCATCTCGTGCGGTTCGCCTACGCTTAAGCCGCCAATGGCATTGCCTAAGCAATCTTTTTTTGCGATGAACTCTGCACTCTGTTGTCTTAAATCTTTGTAAGTGCTGCCTTGTAAAATAGGAAACAAGGCCTGTTCATAACCATATAAACCAGTGGTTTCGTTCATGCGTTGTATGCAACGATCGAGCCAGCGGTGGGTTAGGTGCATGCTTTTTTCAGCATACTGGTAAGTACTTGGGTAAGGCGGGCATTCATCAAAGGCCATGATTATATCGGCACCAATGGTTCTTTGAATATCAATTACATTTTCGGGCGTAAACAAATGTCTGCTGCCATCAATGTGCGATTGGAATTTTGCACCCTCTTCGGTTAATTTTCTTTTGGCTGCTAAGCTGTAGACTTGGTAGCCGCCACTATCGGTTAAAATGGGTTTTTGCCAATTCATAAACTGATGCAAACCACCTGCCTCATTAATAATTTTCATGCCTGGGCGCATGTATAAATGATAAGTGTTTCCCAAGATAATTTGGGCTTTTATCTCATCGTTTAATTGTTTTTGATTAATGGCTTTAACAGTGCCTACCGTGCCCACAGGCATAAAGATAGGTGTTTCGATTACACCGTGGTCGGTATGCAATTCGGCAGCTCTGGCCTTGCTATGCTGCTCGGTATGCTTAAGGTCGAAGTGCATTTATTGGAAATGGAAGGAAATTTGAAATAAGCGGGATTGAATTCTGTCGATAGAAGAAGTATAGATATATGGGTCGGGGCAATTCATATTGGTTATGCTATTGCTCATTTTAAACTCAGTAGCAAACACAGCAAACAAACCAAAATGCTCGATACCAAAACCGAAGTCGTAATACAAAGCTGTTTGCTTAAAAGGTACGAGCGCTCTGTTAGGACTGCGCACAGCATCTTCATTACTTGCAAAATCGTAAGAGAATTTAACACCACCAATTAAGTAAAAACGCGTGTTTTGATGGCGTTGGGTGTGGTATTTAAACAATAAACATTGGTCGAGGGCCACTGTTTCGGTTTTAGCCGTTTCGATTCTATCGTTAAAGGTATAAACAAAATTGCGTTGACTGAATTGTATTTGTGGTAAGTAACGAAAGGTGCCGTATTTGCTAAGGCGTACTTCCATTAGGCCACCAAAACCAAAACCAGAAAAACCTTGTGGGCGAATGCTGCGAACAGAATCGCGTTGGTAAAAATCGGCAGCGGTTACCACTTTGGCTTTGCCAAAATTAGGGACGATAGAAAAACCGAAATGCACTTTTTGCAAATCATAAAGTGAATTGTGTTCGCGACCTTGTCCCATCAAAGAACAAGTTGCGAAAAGCAATGCAACGCATACAATTATTTTATACCTGTGTAGATACTGCAAATTCCGAAGGTTAAGGGTTTAGCGGTTGGTGTTTTGAAGCCGGTTTTAATGAGTACATTGGTGAAAGCCTCACCATCTGGAAAATGTTTAACAGATTCAGGAAGATAGGTGTAAGCACTATTGTTTTTGGAGATATAACGGCCCCAAAATGGTAATATTGCGTTGAAGTAAAAATTATACAAATTTTTGACAGGAAATTTTTTAGGCTTACTGAATTCAAGCACTACCAATTTAGCACCCGGTTTAAGCACCCTGTATATTTCTGTCAATCCTTTTTCTAAATTTTCAAAATTGCGTACACCAAAACCTACTGTGCAAGCATCGAAAGTACTATCTGAAAATAATATTTTTTCACTGTCGCCTTTTAACAATTCGATTTTATTGTTTTGTTGGTTCTTGGTAATCTTGGTGCGACCAACGCTCAACATGCCTTCACTTAAATCGATACCCGTTACTTTGTCGGGATTCAATTCCAAAGCTGCAATGGCAAGGTCGGCAGTACCAGTGGCCATGTCCAAAATTTGCTTAGGTTGCGAAGCTTTTAATTCGTTGATGGCTTTTTTTCGCCAGCCTTTATCAATGCC
>CANFUB010000144.1 GCA_947450015.1 Bacteroidota bacterium
ATTTCGCTTGTAAAGGTTTCGTGCGACAATTCCTGTCCGCCCTTAAAACCGATGGCGAATAATAAATAGAGTGAAATAAATTTGGAAGAGTTGGCTGGAATTTCGAGATCACTTTTTAAGTAAACAGCGATGATGCCAAGCACAAAAAAGAGTAAGGCGGGATTGGTGAGGTTGTCGATTAAGAGATTAAAATTCATGTTGATTTTTGTTATATGTTATTTTGTTAATTGCTGATATTATTAGTTTTATTTAAGTAACTCTAATTCTCCGGTACTTAAAGTATAAAATGCACCGACTATTTTTATTTCGCCATTGGCTTCCATTGTTCTAAGAATTTCACTTTTTGCTCGTATTTGAGCAATTGCATTTCTTACATTATTCTCTGCAACTAGTTTAACAAATTCTTCATTTTTAGAAGATTTCTTGCCATTGAAATTTTGGGACATTGCTACTGCTGGTTTTATATTTTCCAACATAGCGGTAATATTTCCCAAATGCACATCGTCGATTGCACCTTTAACTGCACCACAATGCTGATGACCCATCACTACTATAATTTTTGCACCTGCTACTTTACAGGCAAACTCCATGCTTCCTAAAAGGTCGGTATTGACAAAATTCCCAGCAACCCTGCCAACAAAAACATCTCCTATACCTTGATCAAATACATCTTCTACTGGTATCCTACTATCTAGGCAACTTAATACCATTGCTTTTGGAAATTGACCACCTGTAGCGGCTTTTCTTACTGCTTCTGAATGGTTTCTAATGGTTCTGTTGCCATTTTTGAAACGAGCATTCCCTTCCTTAAATTCTTGTATCACTTCATCGGGTGTTAAGGAATCGCGCTCTGCCTCGGTCATTACATGCTTTACATTTTCAATTGGTATTGACTCTGAAGTTGCGTCTTGCTGTTTACTTGAAAACATATTACATGACACGAAAAACAATGTGATTAGAATTAAAGTGAAGGGTGTGATTTGCTTTTTCATTTTTTATTTGCGGATTTTAATTTATTTGTTTAATTATTACAGCGCAAAAGTCTGTAATACATTATATATATTTTTATTTATGTTTATAATACTATTCATTAATTTTATTTATGTATAGAAACTCACATTTTATACATTCATCAGAATTAAGTTGATGCTTCATTCATTGGCTATCACTTTAATCTACCTTGATTTTGCAAATCTTAGTCGCTTCCCAGTGTCATTTTCATTGAAAATTCCTTGATTGTATACCAAGTTACCATTGACAAAAGTTTTCAAAATTTTGCTTTTGAACCATTGATTTTCAAAAGGCGACCATTGGCATTTGGAAAGAATATTCTGAGGTGTTACCTGCCAGTGGTTATTTAAATCGACTAAAACCAAATCGGCAAAATACCCTTCTCGGATATAACCTCTTGATTTAATTTTATAAATTTCGGCCACATTATGACTCATTTTTTCAACTATTTGAGTCAAGCTAATTCTACCTTGGTGGAACAATTCTAGCATGGCTGGCAAGGCATGCTGCACTAAAGGACCGCCCGACATTGCTTTAAAATAATTGCCGTTTTTTTCTTCTATTGCATGCGGTGCATGGTCAGTTGCTATAATATCAAGTCTATTTTCTAAAAGTGCTTTTAGCAAACCATTTTTATCTTCTTCAGACTTTATTGAAGGGTTCCATTTTATTGCAGCACCCAAACTTTCATAATCCTTATCAGAAAACCAAAGATGGTGCACGCAAGCTTCTGCAGTTATTCTTTTCTCTCGCAATGGCAATACATTCTCAAAAAGGTTTGCTTCCGCTGCGGTTGAAATATGGAAGAAATGCAAACGATTGTTGTGCTTTTTCGCTATCTCTAAAACACGTTTTGTGGCAGATACACAAGCAGCTTCGCTTCGTATCAAAGGGTGCAAAGCAAATGGAATATTTTCACCATAAATTTTGCGATACTTAATTGTATTGTGTTTAATTATTTCATCGTCTTCACTGTGAAGGGCCGTTAATGTATTTGTTCTTGAGAAAAGTTTTTCTAAAAAATCTGGATAATTGGCGAGAATGCCTTCGTCGTTATTAAAATACAACCCATCATCTGTAATGCCACAAACATTTTCATTGTCTGTCTTTAAAACTTCTTCTAAATTATTTTGATTGATGCCCATAAAGAAGGAATAGTTAGCTAAAGAAGTATTAGATGCTATGATATACTTCTCTTCCAACAAAGCTTGGGTTAAGGTATTGGGAATGGTATTTGGCATCTCCATAAAAGATGTTATTCCCCCAGCTACTGCAGCTTTCGATTCAGAATAAATCGTTCCCTTGTGGGTTAAACCAGGTTCGCGAAAATGAACCTGATCATCGATTGCACCTGGCAAAAGATACAATCCACTGCCATCTATTATTTCTGCATTTAGGGTCGTTAGCTGATTGGCGATTGCTTCAATTCTTTCTCCTACTATTAATAGATCGGCCACGATAATTTTACCTTCATTTACGATATAGGCTTGTTTAATTAATTTTCTTTTCATTAGAAATTACGGATTACATCTGTCGCAGTTTATCGGATTGGCTTGCATTTGTCCATTTGGATATTTAAGTTCATGGATGTATTTACATTTTTGACATTCAAAAACATGACTTAGGGCAATGTTTGTCCCGCAATTGCAAAGCAAGCAAGGCAAACCGGGTTTAACTTTCACCACACCAAAACCAGGCATAAGGCAAGCCGGACACAAAGTATTTAGTTTCTGTGCCATTTTGTGAGCGGCCTTTTCAATTACTTGCATACGGGTAGGGTTATACAAAGCCCGCATGTCTGTTTCTATATAAAGGGTTCCATATTGTTGTAAAAAATATTCGCAGTTTTGTAATAATTGCGCCTCACTATTTATGCCTTTCACTATTTCAGTAAAATCATTTTTAGCCTTTCTTAAAATCAAACCATGTGAAGGAAATTTTATAGCCTGTGCAAATTCAAAGACTGCTTTTTCAGTATCGACTTGCGCTGCATTAAAATTAGTATCTGTACTGAGTTCTCGAACTATAATTTCCAAACCATTTAGTTTATCAATTAAGATTAAAAATTCATCATTTGCTGGAATAAAAAAAAGCGATGGATGGGGGCCAAACGACCCCTCACTTGCCATCGCTAAATCACAATTTTCCATTTCCATCGCCAACAAACATTTCTGTTTGAGTGTCGTTAACACATCATTCCGACGTTCAATTTCTCCAGTAAAGGTGCCCAACTGATCAGTATCGAACTCAGAAGACACAAAACATTTAACGCCAATTTGCGCTTCTATTATTGGCGCAATTACCTTTTCCTTTTCGTGTTTTGTGGCGATTAGCAATCTTCTTCCTTCGAACATTTTTAATCTGTTATCCTTGGTTTATTAGAAAGCAATGACACTACATAGATGGCCATAAAAAAACCTATAGATGCATACAGCCTAGATTCAATAATGTCTTCAGTAGCGAATGACAAAATCAAGATGGCGATTGTAACCATCAAAAAAATGGTGGCTTTTACACTGATACTATTCATACTATTCAATATTTATAAAGGCTTCTATTTTAAAATTTTTAGGCTGATTTTGAATTTCACTTCGCAAATCAGACAATGCGTTTTGCAATTGTTTAATTTTACCTTCTCTTCGTTTAATATCCTCTTCGTTGCTTTGGATATTAATTTGATTGACATGGAACTGAATTTTTAATTGGACCATTTGCGTAACCAATGTCAATGCATCGTTGGCATTGAATTCACCTTTTATGAGTTGTAATTGCATATCTTAATTTTGATTTTATTGTCCTTGTCCTAGTGAGTAAGCGGCCTTACCATCGAAGGCATATAGGTTTTCAGTTTTAATGGTATCGATGTTTTGGTCATTGGCTTTTTCTAACAAGGTTAGTATGTTCGTTTTTTTCATTTCGTTTCCTTCTCTTGGTTTGAATCTACAGCGCCAATGGTCGGTGCAAAATGTTTCTCTAAAACCATCAGGCCACACTTTTATACCCCTGTTGGTAATCATGCTTAATTGCAAGCCGCTGTGTTCTATTTGGCGCACTTTATCGGCCAAGGCATTGGCATCAGAGCCACCCCAGTGCACAAAAACATCGACCCCTACCAAGGTTTTCTTAGCCGCATTTTTGCGCTGGTATTTAGGCAATTGAAGTGCAGAACTATTGGCATATGATACTGACTTTAGTAAACTTGGTTGACTACCTAAATTGGCTATCACTGCTTCGGCAAACTCTGTTGTACTTACTTTTCTTTTACTGGTACCTTCCTTAAAAATATCATAAGTATGAATCCCCTCTTCTAAAGTTTTAAGCCAAGCATTCTGAACCTTTTCTGCTACCCCTGTTTGACCAATATGGTTTAACATCATGATAGCACCTTGTAACAACCCTGAAGGATTGGCTACATTTTGACCTGCTCTGCGCGGTGCCGAGCCGTGGATGGCTTCGAACATGGCACACTCTTCACCTATGTTAGCCGAGCCTGCCAAGCCTACCGAACCAGTAATTTGTGCCGCCACATCACTCAACACATCGCCATACAAGTTGGGCATTACAATCACATCGAAAGCCTCGGGGGTGTCCGCCATTTTTGCTGCGCCTATATCAATGATCCAATGTTCGTTTTCGATTTCTGGATAGTCTTTGGCAATCTCATCGAATACTTGGTGAAAAAGACCATCGGTTTGTTTCATGATATTGTCTTTGGTAAAACAAGTCACCTTTTTGCGGTTTTGTTGTTTGGCATATTCGAAGGCATAGCGCACTATTTTTTCGCAACCTGGGCGACTGATTAATTTTAAACATTGTACCACTTCATCAGTTTGTTGATGCTCTATACCTGCGTATAAATCCTCTTCATTTTCGCGCACAATTACCAAATCCATAATTGGGTGCTTGGTGCTTACAAAGGGGTGCAAACTCATACAAGGACGAACATTGGCATACAAGCCTAAAAATTTACGGGTGGTAACATTCAAACTTTTATACCCTCCACCTTGTGGGGTGGTGATTGGTGCCTTTAGAAAGATTTTGTTTTTGCGAATGGTATCCCATGCTTCGGGGGCTATTCCTGCAGTGTTGCCAGCGAGGTATACTTTCTCGCCTACTTCAATTTCATCGATTTCAATTTGTGCGCCAGCGGCTTTAATGATGGCTAGGGTGGCGTCCATTATTTCAGGACCAATGCCATCGCCTTTTGCTACGGTAATTCTTGTCATGGTATTAATTGTTATTATTCTGTTTTGAAGGGTTTGATTTGGAGCTTGATTTATTCCATGTAAACTGTTGCCATACATAGAGTAAAACGAGGGCGAGCGCAACAATGCATAGCATATTAAGGATGGTGGAAAATGCATTATGTTTTTGAAGTTCATTCTCCGCATGCATTGGATACAAACTGCCCACAATTACAAGTAGGGGTAGTAAAATAAAAAAGTAGTAGTTGATTTTATTTTTCATATTAGGTAATATTTTATTTTATTAATTTTGAAAACAACTTCATAGTATACATTAGCAAGAGCGCTAATAGATTCTCTCCAAAGGCCAAAAAAAACAATACCAGCAAAGGCGCTCCTATTAATTCCAAATCGGGTTGAAGGAGTTTAAAATACTGCAAGGCCAACACCGCAGCACCCAGCAAAGCACCTATCAACAAGGCATACTTAATCGACTTTATTTTGTTCAAATGCAAATTCTGATGATTCATGATGCAAAATTGAGCAGGATTATTCATAAATTTTTATTTATCTTTGTAATACAATCCATTAAATATTTTTATGAATTATACCCTCAACCAATTGCAGATATTTTTAAAAATTGTACAAACACAAAGTGTGACAAAGGCTGCCGAGGCACTGCACCTCACCCAGCCAGCGGTTTCTATTCAACTAAAAAATTTCCAAGACCAATTCGAAATACCGCTCACCGAAGTGTTAGGTCGTAAAATTTATATCACCGATTTTGGAAAAGAACTAGCGGTAGCGGCCGAAAATATTCTCAACCAAGTGTATGCCATCAATTATAAAACCGCTGCCTACAAGGGTCAACTAACAGGTCGACTTAAGCTATCCGTTGTATCCACTGGTAAATACGTGATGCCCTATTTCTTGGCCGATTTCATCCAAGAACACCAGGGCATAGAATTATTGATGGATGTTACCAACAAACAAAAAGTAATTGAGAGTTTAGAAAACAATGAAGTAGATTTTGCATTGGTTTCGCTTTTGCCCGACGCACTGAATTTCGAAAAAATAGACCTCTTACAAAACAAATTGTTCTTGGTTGGTCCGGCCCACCCCAAGCTACCTAAACGCACTGGCACAAAAGCCATATTCAACGACCTGCCACTCATCTTTCGTGAAAAAGGTTCGGGCACCCGCCAAACCATGGAGCGATTTATTGATCAACAGCATTTAACGGTACTCAAAAAAATGGAGCTCACCTCGAATGAAGCCGTGAAACAAGCTTTACTTGCGGGCCTAGGCTATTCCATAATGCCTTTAATTGGCATACGCAACGAGCTGCACAACCACACCCTACAGATTATCCCTGTGAAAGGTTTACCGATTAAAACCACTTGGCGACTCATATGGCTGAAAGGCAAAAAACATTCACCTGCAGCCTTGGCTTACTTGGAATACTTGAAAAAAGAAAAAGCAAGTATTGTACATGAGAAGTTTAGTTGGTACGAGCAGTATTA
>CANFUB010000145.1 GCA_947450015.1 Bacteroidota bacterium
CCGGGATCTATACCCAATACAATTTTATCAAAATCACTAATTTCTACCCTTTGCAAAACAAAACAAAGATAAAGGATAAATCGGTTTGGCGAACAATTTTCATCGCAGTGCAATGGATAGTGCCAATGCTCATTGCTTTGTTGTTGTATAAAAAATTCTTCAAGAATACGGAACTTTCATTGCCGCATTTTATGATGCAGGTGAAAGCCTTGCCATTGCAATGGTATGTGCTGTTGGTAATTGCCTCTATTTGCAATTGGAGTTTAGAAACGTATAAGTGGCAATACTTAATTCGCAAGCTCAATCCACTGACTTTTGGTAAAGCTTTGCAATCAATTCTATCGGGTGTCGCAGTTGCGCAATTGTTGCCTTATAAAACGGGGGAGTACTTAGGGCGTTTGATGTATGTAAAAACATCGCATCGCTTGAATGCGGGTTTGTTATCGGTGATTGGCAGTTACAGTCAATTATTAATCACCTTGCTATTGGGGATTTTTAGTTTTATTTACTTAAAGCCCATTGCATTGTCCAATACCTTTTTATTAAGCATTGGCTTAGCCGTTGTGTTGGGGTTTTTGTTTTATTTCTTATTGCCGGGCAATCATTTCAAATGGCTTTCAACTTTTTTGAACAATGGGTTAATTGAAAAATTGAGACATGTAGTGCGTTTAACAACGGTGCCCGAACTAATAACAGTGTTAATGATTTCGGCCTTACGTTATCTTACCTTTTTATTGCCTTATGCCTTATTGGCTTGGCATTATGGGTTAAGTATGGAGGCCTCTTTCGTACATCATCTCATGGCAGTGAGTTGTATTTTTTTCATTCAATCGGTAGCGCCTAATTTTATTTTAACAGATGTGGCGCTGCGTTTAACAGTGCCAGTATTGGTTTTTAGTTTTGGAAACATGCCCATCTCAGGGTTGGAGTATGTGCCTGGTTTGTTGGTGTATGTTTTTAATGTAGCGGTGCCAATGTTAATTGGGGCCATTTTAATTATGTTTGCTAAATACAAACAAGCTTGAGTATTATCTTTATCATATCTGCTTTGGTAATCATTGTCTATTGTCTTTTTATAGGCTATATCGCTGCGCACATACAAAACAATTTTCCAAAAAGTGAATGGCCTCAAACAAAGGTTAGTATTATTATTCCAGCGCGCAACGAAGTTGACAATATTGCGAATTGCCTGCATTCTATTGCTTTACAGAGCTTGTCTCAGGAACAATATGAAATCATTTTAATTGATGATTTTTCGGAAGACGATACCGTTAAAATTGCGATGGCATTTAAAAACAAATTGCCATTAACCATTTTAAACAACCACATGCCAGGTAAAAAAAATGCCTTGGCTTTGGGTATCAACCACGCGAGCTATGATACAATACTAACAACCGATGCCGATTGTGCCATGGACAGAGACTGGCTGAAAACCATGCTTTCTATTTATGAAAAGGAAGGCCTTCACATGTTATGTGGTCCTGTTAATCTAAAAGCAGAAGGGTCGTTTTTTAAAGCTTTGCAACAAACGGAATCTGCTGCCATTGTTGGTATCAGCGCGACCATGCTCAAGAGGAAGATGCCAGCCACTTGCAATGGGGCAAATCTAATGTACAACAAAACGGTCTTTATGCAACTGAATGGCTATAAGCACCATTTGCAGTTGGCCTCTGGCGATGATGATTTATTGTTGCATGCCTTCTATAATCAAGCGGCCGATAAGGTTTCCTATACGTTAAATTACCATGCAATGGTGAATACGGCTGCTAGTCCTAATTTTATAGCCTTAATCCATCAGCGAAGCCGTTGGCTTTCAAAACGAAAATATTATGCCTATCCTTGGAACGCCCATTTGCAAAAGCTCGTTTTTGGTCAGCTTTTAGCCTTTTATTGCCTCTTGTTTTATGCCATCAACACCCATAGTTTATTGGCAATTGCCTTGATATTAAATAAATATTTGTTTGATTTAATGTTGGGAACGCAATTAAAAATGAGCTTAAATTTCAGATACTTACAAATTTTTTGGATGCCATTTTACGAGTTGTACATCGTTTTTGTATTGCTGCATGCCCGCTTTGCTAAGGCCGAGTGGAAAGGGAGAGGGGTTTAAAGTTTTTTTTCACATTGCGATATTGAATGTGATATATGGTTACATTTGCCTTTCAAAAATTTAATGGATCCGTTAACCCATATCGTTGCTGGTGCCACTATAGGAGAGTTGGTATTAGGTAAAAAAATTGGTAATAAAGCCTTGATTCTTGGCGCTATTGCTGGCGATTTTCCAGACATTGATGTCATTCTTACAACCTATTTACACGATGACCTGACGGAAATAATGATACACCGGAGTTATACCCATGCCTTGCTCACCGACATTGTAATGGCAGGTGTCATGGGACTCGTTACCTATTTCTCCTTTCGTAAAAAAATAGAATTTAAGTGGTGGTATTTGTTTTGGGTCTTGGGCATGTTAAGCCATTCGATTCTCGATTCATTTACAACGTATGGCACACAACTATTGTTGCCATTTACAAATTACCTGGTTGGATTTAATAATCTCTCTATTATCGATCCCTTGTATACCCTGCCATTTTTAGGGCTATTGATTATGGCCTTGCGTTTTAAACGCGATGATCCCAAAAGAAGAACATGGATTATGCGCGCTGTTTTTGTAAGCACTGCCTACCTGTGCTTAACCTTTGGAACTAAGTATTATGTGCATCAAAAATTTACAGAAGAATTAAAGGTGCAGCAAATACCATATAATACTTTGAGTACCTCGCCAACCATTTTGAACAATGTTTTATGGGCAGGCATAGCATTTAATGATAGCACATTGATAGTAGGTGAATACGCCATTCTTCAAAAGCATCCAATTATAGAATTTGTAAAATACCAACGCAATCTGCAATTAGAAGAAGCGTTTCGCAGCAAGGAGCTAGAAACCATGAAATGGTTCAGTCAGGGTAAATATTTTCTCGAGCAAAAGGATGCCAATACTTTAAGAATGTACATTGTAAAATGGGGGCGCAGCGATTTTAATAAAACCAACCCGCAAGAAGCGTTTATCTTTTATTATGAACTCACCAAAGGCGAGCATGGCATAACAGTAAAAGCCATACGACCAGACATGTCGAAAATGGATTTCAAAGCGGCTTTTGGTCAGTTGTGGAATCGCATTGTTAATTATTAACAGCGACCCTACTAATTATCTATTCTCGAACCTCTGTTTTTTCTTGATGAAGTACATGCTTGCAGCACCAATAAAAACTAGGAATAAAATATAAACCCAAGGGTTTTTGAAACCACCTTTATTAAATTGTGCCATCATTTCAATACAAGAAACGGCTGCTGCTAATAAGTAAAGTACAATGATGATTTGTGAGCTTAATAAACTTTTTTTGTCCATGACTATTTGATTTTTATTTGGCGACTGGCGTGGTGTTCAGTGCAATGGTACCGCGTGGTTTAAGAATTACCCAGCTACTAAAGTCTTGGTTCGCTTCCATGCCTTCGCCAGTTAATATTTCTGTGGCTGTGGTTATGCGTACAAATTTATCGGTATATATTTTTTGGGTGTTCTGATTCCAAGTGAGTTTTTCGGTATTCAGTTTCTCGCCTTTAGTATTGGTTACCAAAACATTTTGCCACACTTCTGTTATTTTTTTTGATTGGTAAGAGATGCCTTTTTCTGCAGTGATCATACTTTCTTTAGCACCATCTCTATTATAGAAATCGCCTTTAACACCTTTGGGCATCTTAACGATATCATTCCCGTCTTTCTTAAATCCTATCAACGAAGGGGCAAAAATAGAAGCTTTCAAGTGCCCAGAATCTGTATAGTTAATGGTAACATTGGTGCCCTCTTGTGTAAAAAGAAGGGTGTCCGCTTTAAGTGACTTTGCCACATTTTGTTTGGCCTTATCGCTGCTACAAGATTGCAAATAAGCAAGGGTAAGGAAAAATAGGATGTAGCGCATAATGCCGAATTAACGTGAGGCAGGGTTGTTTAATTGATAAGTGGTTGACTCTTTTTCTGTCGTTTTAAGCGGTGCTTTGTTGTGAAAAATGCTGTCTTTTTCGAGCTCACCTGAACAATCGCACGGTGCACTCTGAGCGGTTGCTAAAAATGTAAAATTACAAACCAAAGCAAAAAGAAATAGCACAATTTTTTGTTTGTCGTTCATATGTATGTTAATTGAATTTGCGTTTCGTAAACCAAATATCACCTAAGGTAACACCAATGGTTAATTTTAATAAATCTTCTGATACCATACCATTGGTTGTAGTGCCTCTGTGGATATATTCTCCGGTGATGTTAATCATAGATTTTAATACTTGTCTGGTGTATGGGTCTCTTCTTAATTTCGGGATACCTATTCCAAAACTAATGCCAGTTTCTTTTAATGGTGCGATAATACCTTTGTTGTCTTTGAAATTGTAACCAGTATTGTTTAATCTTAAACCAAAACGATATTCAATATTCGCTTTGTAACGGTCGCCAGTTTTTTTATCCATGCTTTCAATATCAATGTCAGGTTTATAGCCTAGACCGATGGAAATTTGAGAACTATTGGTGAATATATCGCTAAACAATGGCTTTTTCTGGTTGGCCCATTGGGTGCTGCTATAATCCATTGCAAATAGCCAACGGTTCTTATAGCTAATTGAAAAACCTGCTGAAAAACCAGTTGGTAAATAGGTTTGATTTTTAATTGTTTTAGCATTGATTACAGTATCCCTTGCACCAAATGAATAATAGTTACTTGCATTCACAGCTAATCTACTCAAATCATAATTCAATCGCGCTTGGTTGTTAATGGTTGCGCCCCAAACCAATTTAAAGGCGTTGTGTTTAATAATGGTTTGTGTTGTTTCGATGATACTCTGCTTGCCATTCTTATCTACCACTGTATCGCGTAAAATTTTATTGATGATGCGGGTAAAGGTATCGTGGTGCTGACTTTGGAAACCTAAGTCGAATTTGAAGCCACGCAATTGGTAAATGCTTTCATCATACAAGGCTCTGCTAACACCTGAATCTTGAATAAAAAATACTTGGTTGTTTCTAATTTGTCCGAACACATAGGAGGCATTTAACCCCAAAGAAATATTCTTTGTTAGATTAACACCATTCATGATAAAAAAGCGAGAGAGTCCACCTGTTTTAGCATAAAAATTAATGATGCTGCCATAAGTGGTGTCTTGCTTTTTAAAATAGGAAGTCCCAATATTTGAATAGGGTGTTAAGCCCATGGCCGAACTCCATATGGTTTTATAAGTTTTAATTAAATTGGTTTTGGTTGTGCTTGTACTTTTCTTTTTAGAAGTATCTTTTACTAAAATTTCTTTTTTCCAAACTGGAAAGCCTAAAACAATATAGCTAAAGTTGCCATTGTAATAAGTGCGCGAAGCATTGGCCGTATTCGATTGACCCGATTCAGCATGGAAACCAAAATCAAACACAACTTGTTTTAAAGCAGATATGGATGCAGGATTTGAGAAGGAAATGAAACGGGTGCTGCGTATACCATTTGATACGCCTCCCAAAGCTCTGTTATAGGCGCCATTAAAGGCTTCTATTTCGCCAATGCCACGAGCAGAATAGGGCGAATGTGTGTTGTTTTGGGATAATGCTATAAAAGCAGGACTCAAAAGGCTAAGGAGGAGAACAAATTTTTTAATTTTAATCATTGAATGTTAACAAATGGTACAAACCGAGCAATACCAAGTTATGGTTTGCAAATATCTTAAATTTTAACTGTTTCTCAAAATAATGTGCATCGCCTCCACATAATATAATATTGGCTTCAGGATACTGTTTGAGGGTCGTTTCAATATAGCCCTCTATTTCGTTTTTTAAACCAGTAAATGCCCCATTGGCCAAAGCCGAAAGGGTCGTGTTGCCCATGGGTAAATGCAGGTGTTCTAAATCTGAAAGCGGCAACTTGCCTGTAAAGTGTTGCATGGCCTTTAAACGCATTTGCAAGCCAGGCGAAATATTGCCTCCATGGTATTGCATGTTGGGTTCTAATAAGTCGATGGTCATGCAAGAGCCAATATCAAAAACCAAGCTGGCTTGGTTGGGGTATAAAGTTGCCACTGCTGCCATGCCTGCAATTCTATCGGTCCCCAAAGTATTGGGTGTTGCGTATAAATTTGTAAAAGGTAATTTTGTTTCACTGTTGAGGTATTGAATATGAATACCAGGCAATTGTATCAAACCTGCCCCTTTAACATCAGAAACCATGAGATGCGTTGCACCCAACGATACTAGCCATTCTGAAGCTTGTTGCGCTGTTTCAAAACTTTCAATGGTTTCTATTGCGCCATTCTCATTGAAAATAGCGGCTTTGTTTCTGGTATTGCCAATATCAATGACCCCTTTTTTCATGCTGCTATAATTTGTTGAATTGCGCCATGTAAATACGCATTGGTTGTGTTGTTGTGCATTAGCAATAAACGCCCATCTGCATCGCATCCTGTAATTTTTGCTTCGATGACTTGCCCTTCTACAATAAATTGTTCCAATTGCTGATAGCCCAGAAGTGATTGGTTGAAAAGTGTTTCAATTGTGCCCGATTGTTCATTTATCAGTTGAAGATAGAAGGTGTCAAGTGTTTCTAGTAGTTGTTCAAAAATCAACCATTTATCACTTACTTCATTTTTAATATCAACGAAAGAGGTAGCATTAAATTCAC
>CANFUB010000146.1 GCA_947450015.1 Bacteroidota bacterium
TAAAACCAATTGAAGCATACCACATACCGGCAATGTTGTCTGAATGTATCGAAGGACTTAACATTAAAGGGGATGGTATCTACGTTGATGTCACCTTTGGTGGTGGCGGACATTCGAAAGCCATACTCAATGCATTAGGACCGAAAGGAAAGCTTTATGCATTCGATCAAGACAATGATGCTGTTCAAAATTTACCAGATGATGAGCGCCTTGTTTTTATTAACCACAACTTCAAATACATCTCACAATTCTTAGCCTATTTAAATGCCATACCGGTTGATGGCATCATGGCCGATTTAGGGATCTCTTCTTATCAAATTAACGAAGGTGAAAAAGGATTTGCACACCGTTTAGAAGGCAACCTAGACATGCGCATGGATAAAAATGCAAGTGTATCTGCAAGCGATGTAGTGAACACTTATACCGAAGCACAATTGCTAAAAGTATTTAGAACCTATGGCGAAATCAACAACGCTTACAAATTGGTTCAAACCATTATTGAGGTGCGCAAAACAGCACCCATTATTACCATTGCAGATTTCAAAACAGCCATTAAAAACTGCACCCCTCCAAGAGAAGAAAGCAAATACTTATCGCAAGTATTTCAAGCTTTAAGAATAGAAGTAAACGAGGAAATGAAAGCACTCGAAACCATGCTAACAGCCTCTAACCAATTGCTTAAAAAAGGCGGTCGCCTAGTGGTATTGAGTTACCATTCTTTAGAAGACCGTATCGTAAAAAACTTTGTTAACTCAGGCAATGTAGAAGGCGAAGTGGAGAAAGACTTTTTCGGTCAGACCAACATACCCTTTAAAGCCATCACCAAAAAACCAATGGTGCCTACCGACCAAGAAATATTGGAAAACAAACGCGTAAGAAGCGCCAAATTAAGAATAGCTGAAAAACGTTGAACCAATTTAAAAGCAATATCGCCCACGAGAATGAAGTGAAAACACCTGTGAATCCTGGTGCCGACGAGGCATTAAAAAAGGCAAGTGAGTTTACCTTCTTTATCGACAAAGATAGCATCGGCAAAACCTTGCCTGCGATTATCATGGGTGTATTTGTAGCCATTGTTTACATATCGCTTTCGCATTACCATGTGAAGAGTTTGAAACAAAAGGAAGAATTGAAAAAAGAATTGAATGAACTGCGCTCTGAATACATTACTGTAAAAAGTAGCTTAATGAAAAAAAGCAATCAGAGTGAAGTTGCAAAAGAATTAGAAACAGAAGGCATCAAAGAATTGAGAACGCCTCCTAATATTATTGAGAAAGAAGAGAAGAAATGAGTAATCTAAAAAAAGCCATATTGCTACGCGCCTGGTTTGCCTTTATCTTAGTATTGATATTGGCAGGTGGCATTGTATGGCAAGTGATTACCTTGCAGTTTACTCAAAAAGAAAAGTACTTAGCCATTAGTCGCGAACAAAGTACAAAGTGGAGAGAGATACAAGCATCGCGCGGTAATATTTATGCAGATGATGGCAGCTTATTAGCCACCAGTATTCCGAAATATGAAATCCGCATGGATACAAAAGTTGAAACTGTAACCAATGAATATTTCAAAGCCCATGTCGATAGTTTAGGTTGGTACTTGTCAAATGTATTTAATGATAAAACTGCTACTGAATGGAGCCTTTATTTAAAAGAAGCAAGAGCACGTTCAGAAAGATATCTTTTATTGAGAAGAGATGTTGATTATGTGGTTGCAAAACAAATGGAGAACTGGCCTATTTTCAATTTAGGAAAATACAAAGGGGGCTTCATTAAAATCGAAAAAAACAAAAGAGAAATTCCTTTCGGTCAATTGGCCGCTAGAACCATTGGCTACACCAACTTAACAGGTACTAAAATTGGTTTAGAAGGTGCTTACGATTCTTTCCTTATGGGTAGCAGTGGCAAACGTTTAGAACAAAGAATTTATGGTGGTGTTTGGAAACCAGTATTAGACAAAGATGAATTAGAACCTCACAATGGATTCGATGTTTACACAACGCTTGACATCAATATACAAGACGTAGCAGAAAACGCTTTAAAACAATGCTTAATCAATAACAATGCCGACCATGGTTGTGCGGTGTTAATGGAAGTAAAAACCGGTGCAATACGCGCCATTGCAAATTTGAAAAAAACAGGTGATGCCACATATGAAGAATCTGAAAATTATGCTGTGAATGAATTTACAGATCCAGGTTCAACATTTAAATTGGTAAGCGCGATGGCATTGTTAGAAGACAAATTAGTAAAACCTTCTGATACAATCGACATTGAATGGGGCAAAACACAATTTGGAAAAGAAAAGATGGAAGATGCACACGATGCGCCTTTTAGAACAGCTTCTTTCCAATACATTTTCGAAAATTCGAGTAACGTAGGTATTGCAAAAACAGTAGTAAAAAATTACAAAAATCAACCTTCAAAATTCATCGACCATATCTTCAGTTTAGGTTTAAACAATCCATTGGCATTTGATATTAAAACGCCTAACAAACCCGATGTAAAAAATACAAAAGCAAAAAGCTGGAGCGCCACCTCATTGCCTTGGATGAGCATTGGCTATGAGATGCAATTGAGCGCCATGCAAATACTCTCTGTTTACAATGCAGTGGCGAACAATGGTGTGATGGTAAAACCATATTTGGTTAAAGAAATAAAAGAGTTTGGCAAAACCATTCAGAAAAATGAAACCGTAACACTTAACAAAAAAATATGCAGCGAAGAAACCATCCGTCAACTTAAACTTTTATTAGAAGGCGTGGTTGAAAATGGCACTGCTAAAAATTTAAAAGGATTGGGTTACAAAGTAGCTGGTAAAACAGGCACTGCACAAATCGCCTTAAATTCCAGTGGTTATGACAAGAGCTCTCACAAAGCTTCATTCGTTGGTTATTTTCCTGCTGACAATCCTCAATACAGCTGCATCGTTGTTATTAACGCACCTGCCAATGGCGTTTATTATGGTGGCGCAGTAGCAGGACCCGTATTCAAAGAAATTGCTGATAAAGTTTACAGCACCAATACAAGTTTACACAAACCACTTAAAAAAGTAGACCACCCTGCGATGCCAAGCGTTAAAAATGGTAAACGCGATGATATTAAATATGTGCTCGATCGCTTAATGATTAGCAACCACCAAATCAAAGGCACTGCCGAAACAGAGTGGGTAAAAACAGGCGTTGATGTACAATCCATCGATCTAAAAGAATTAGAAACCGATACACATTTAGTGCCCGATGTAAAAGGCATGGGTTTAAAAGACGCCATTTATCTTTTAGAGAACCGCGGACTAAAAGTAATAACGGAAGGCTATGGCGCAGTAAAATACCAATCGATTATAGCAGGTAGTAGCGTGGTCAGAGGGACTTATATCGTAATCAAATTAGGCACCTGATGAAACAACTAAAAGACATATTGACCCAAGTTGAAATCATCAAAATTATCGGTGACTTAAACATTGCTATTTCAAAACTTGAATTGGACTCAAGACAAGCTGAAAAAGGCACCTTGTTCTTTGCTGTTAAAGGCACTGTAACAGATGCCCACCAATACATACCGCAAGTTATAGAAAAAGGCGCTGTTGCAATTGTTTGCAGCGAAATGCCAAAAGCAATTGCTGAACATGTAACTTACATTCTTGTAAAAGATGTTCAATTAAGTGTTGGTTTAATTGCTTCTGCTTTTTACAACCACCCTTCTGAAAAAATAAAATTAATTGGTGTTACTGGCACCAATGGCAAAACAACAACAACTACCATGTTGTACCAATTGTTTACTGCCTTGGGCAATGCTTGTGGTTTAATTAGTACTGTTGAATACATCATTGATAAAACAACTTATACCAGCACACATACCACACCGAATCCAATTCGCTTGAATGAATTAATTGCTGAAATGGTGGCTGCAAATTGCACGTACTGTTTCATGGAAGTAAGCTCGCATGCGGTGGTGCAAGGTCGTATCAATGGTTTGCAATTTGATGGTGCCATATTTACGAATATCACCCACGACCATTTAGATTACCACGGCACGTTTGATAATTACATCAAAGCAAAAAAACAATTCTTTGATAATCTTTCTTCAGATGCTTTTGCATTAACTAACAAAGACGACCGCAATGGCAGTGTGATGTTGCAAAACACCAAAGCAGCTAAATATACCTATGCTTTAAAATCTTCGGCCGACTTTAATTGTAAAATTATTGAAAGCGATTTCAACGGTTTACTTTTAAAAATCGATACCATCGAAGCATGGTTTAACTTGGTTGGAAAATTCAATGCTTATAACTTACTAGCGGTATATTCAACTGCATTTTTATTGGGCATCGCTCAAGAAGAAATCATTACCAAACTTTCGTTACAAACCCGTGTGAATGGTCGCTTCGAAGTATATAGAAGTGATAAAGGCTTGGTAGGCATTGTTGATTATGCGCACACGCCTGATGCATTGAAGAATGTATTGGATACCATCAACGATGTAAGAACCAAAAACGAGCGATTAATAACTGTAGTTGGCTGTGGTGGTAACAGAGATAAAACCAAACGCCCAGTAATGGGAAAAGTAGCCACACAATTAAGCGACAAAGTCATTTTCACAAGTGATAATCCGAGAGATGAAGATGCCGCGACCATCATTGACGAAATGATGAATGGTGTTGAAGCCATTGACTATAAAAAAACTTTGAAGATAGCGGATAGAAAAGAAGCCATTCGCACTGCCATTATGCTAAGCAATCCGAAAGACATTATTCTAATTGCTGGCAAAGGCCACGAGACTTACCAAGAAATTAAAGGTGTTAAAACGCCCTTTGACGACAGAATTGTATTAACCGAAATTTTTAATCAAATGAAATAATATGCTATACCATTTATTTACATATTTACATCAAAAATACCATATCAGTGGTTTAGGCGTTTGGCAATACTTAACCTTCCGTATGGCTTTAGCAGTTATCTTTTCATTACTGATTTCTGCAGTGTTTGGCAAACGTTTGATCAATGCCTTACACCGCATGCAGGTTTCAGAAACCATTCGCGATTTAGGTTTAGCAGGCGAAGAGAAAAAAAGAGGCACACCAACCATGGGTGGTTTAATCATTATCGGTGCCATCTTAATCCCTACCCTCCTATTGGCACGCCTTACCAATGTATATGTATTATTAATGATTGCGGTAACCGTATTGTGCGGTTTAATTGGCTTCATCGATGATTATATTAAAGTCTTTAAAAAAGACAAAGCGGGTTTAGCTGGTCGTTATAAAATTTTAGGTCAAATCATCGTAGGCCTCGTGGTAGGTCTTACTTTATACTTTAACAAAGCAGTAGTGGTTACCAACCATTACACCTTAAAAGAGGTAGCCGCTTTAAACTTAGACACCACCAAACTAACAGGAAAAACGATTGCAGGCGAACGTCTTTTTATGCAAAATATTAAGTCGACCGAAACAACCATTCCATTCTTTAAAAACAGTGAATTTGATTATTGCAGCATTACTTCAATCTTTGGTGAAGGTGCTTCTAAATACTGTTGGATAGTTTATGTACTTATTGTTATATTTATTATAACAGCCGTATCAAATGGCGCCAATATTACCGATGGAATTGATGGCTTAGCCGCAGGCACCTCGGGTATTATAGGTATCACATTGGGCGTGTTTGCATTTGTATCGGGCAACGTAATCATTGCCAAATACCTTAACATTATGTACATACCCTACTTGGGTGAACTGTTTGTATTTGCTGGTGCATTTGTTGGTGCTTGTATCGGCTTTCTGTGGTACAACAGCTATCCAGCCCAAGTATTCATGGGCGACACCGGTAGCTTGACCATCGGTGGTATCATAGCAGCCTTGGCGATTATAGTTCGCAAAGAATTATTAATTCCAATTATGTGTGGCATTTTCATGGTAGAAACCATGAGTGTAATGCTACAAGTAGCTTATTTCAAATACACCAAAAAGAAATATGGCGAAGGACGTAGAATTTTCTTGATGTCGCCTATTCATCACCACTACCAGAAAAAAGGATTTCACGAAGCTAAGATCGTTACAAGATTTTGGATCATCGGTATCATACTCGCGGTATTAACAGTCATCACATTAAAAATTAGATAAACGTGAATAAAAGAATTGTCATATTAGGTGCTGGAGAAAGTGGAACTGGATGTGCTATATTAGCCTTGCAGAAGGGATATGATGTGTTCGTTTCTGACAAAGGCGCAATTAAACCTGCTTACGCTGCCGAGTTAGAAAAAATAGGTGTTGCATTCGAACAAAATCAACACACCGAAGAATTGATTTTAAATGCCGATGAGATTATTAAGAGTCCAGGCATCCCAGATAAAGCCGATATCATTGTTAAGGCAAAAGCAAAAAACATTTCAATTATTTCTGAAATAGAATTTGCTAGCAGATACACCAATGCAAAACATGTAGGCATTACAGGCACCAATGGCAAAACCACAACCACTATGTTGTGTTACCATATACTACAAAAAGCAGGTTTCAATGTAGGCTTAGGTGGCAATATTGGCAAAAGTTATGCCCGTCAGGTAGCCGAAAACGATTTCGAATATTATGTATTGGAATTATCTAGTTTTCAATTAGACAATACTTATACATTCCGTCCTAACATCGCCATTCTTTGCAATATCACACCCGATCATTTAGATCGCTATAACTACGAATTTCAGAATTACATCGA
>CANFUB010000147.1 GCA_947450015.1 Bacteroidota bacterium
AATACACCCGATGATTTAGGAACTTATTTTTACATGGAAAATGCCAAAGAGCCTTTTGTTTGCCATGTGCCTGGTTTCAATGGTTTTTTAAGCGGCAATTTCTACACAAGTTTAGAAGCATGGCGCAGCAAAGTAGTATTCAAAACCAAAGAAGAAGACATTGCTAAAATAGATGTTAAATGGTTCGATCAACCCAATGCCTCCTATCAGTTAGATAACAGCGGCACAGAACCTGTTTTAGTAAGTGCTAACAAAACTTATAAGAACAACGTAGAAGTCAATTTAAATAAAGTTAAATCTTATCTTAAGTGTTGGGAATTCTTGTGTTACGAAGGTTTCCCTATCGATTTAGATGCGCATAAAATTGATTCCATTGCGCACACCAAACCCATTGTTGTTTTAACTTTAACAGATAAAAAAGGCAAAGTAAAAACCCTTGCAGTGCATCGTAAAGGACTGAAAGCAGATTCATATAAGCAGACCGATGATGAGGGCAATCCAATGGCTTTTGAAATGGAAAATTATTATGCCTTTATTGATGATAACAAAACCGAAATTGTACAAATTCAGGATTTTGTTTTTGGCAAAGTATTGAAACAATTGTCCGATTTCTATATCACCAAAGACTAGCGTTAGTTCCTTACTTTTTAAAGCACTTCAATTTTTGTGGTCGTCCACGCACTGCCGTCATACAATCTTAGCATGTAAAATCCTTTTGCAAGGCCATTTAAATTTATTGCAGTTGAATGGTTGAAACTACCTGTGGAAATTGATTTGCCATCCATGCTTAACATTTGCCATTCATATTCTTGATTGGCTTCTCCTACAATATTTAAAATATCGCTGCTTGGTATTGGGTAAATTTTGAACGACTGAACAGCAAGCTTGTTGATATTTGATTTAGCCACCTTAAAGGTTTTTGTTAGTTCGCATAAGCAACCGGTGCTGCTTGTTACTTTAACTTTTACAGTGTAATTGCCATCGTTGAAATACTGATGAACCATATTATTGGTGGAGCCTGTTGTGCCATCGCCAAAATCCCATTGATAATTGGTGTGGTTGTTTTGTGCAACTATAAATTTATAGCCTCTACCATCGTAATTAATCCAATAATTTTCAGCACTAAAATCGCAGTTGGGATTTTCATTCACGGTTACTTGTTTGCAAATACTATCAGCACAACCTTTGGTATTGGTTTCTTTTAAACAGACATCATAAGAGGTAGCTCTGTTTACTTGCCATGCCTTGGTTACATCCTTTGTCTTATATAAACCTGTAGATGCTAAATTCCATTCATGGGTAACTGGCAAAGTGTAATTGCTTTGGTTTTTAAAGTAAAATGAATCACCTGAACAAACTTGATCTTGCACAGTGTAATCCGCTTTAGGGGTTTCAAATATTTCGAAGGTTTTTGTTTGAATGGCCTTGCAATCTTTTGTGTTTGCTCTAAAACTAACCGTTAAAGTTTGGGTTGAAAATTTTTCGGTTGGGTGCAATTGGTTAATGTATTTTTTGGTGTTATTAACGGTCCAATAATAATCGATTAATGGTTTTCTATAGTTAATACTTGCATCAAATTGAGTAGATTGATGAGAACAGAAATTTTGGGCATTAAAATTCACATTTAAGATTTCTGGTTTAACACTAATGCTTGTTGTATTCTGACAACCCAAATCATCATAAACAGTAAGTTTAAAAGTCTGTTGTGTAGAATCAACAACTTTGAATTTGATGGTGTCCATGTTTTGCGGGTTCCAAAAACCAAGTGTCCATTCATTATATGCAATGCTGCGGTTGTGCGTGGTTAAATCCACCAATTGCCCAGAGTCGCCATAACAATATGAACTCATGCCTATCACTGGTTTAGGTTTGTTGTATACAGTTACATAACGAATCGCTGTATCAGAACAACCTGTTATTAAATCGGTAGATTTTAAAACGATGCTATGACTGCCTTCGCGACAATAGTTTTTTGTCGGTTGGAATAATGTTTTAGAAGTGGTATCATCAAACTGCCATTTAAATGAATAAGTAGATGCTGAGATATCGGTTGTGTTTTTCAATTTCAGGTCGGCACAAGGACATGCATTTTTAGCAGTAAAAGAAGGCTTAACATTACCTACTACGACATATGCTAAAGCGGCGGTGTCTTTACAGCCATTACTATACGAAGCTTTCAATTCAATGTAGTAATCGGCCGTTGCATTTCTTGCTACCTTAATATTTTTACCACTCGTATTGTAATTATTAAATGGTCCCACAATCCAACTATAGCTAATTGGCAAGGTTGGTTCGGTATGTACGGAAGTGTTAACGATGGAGAGGGAATCGTTCGATTGGCAATATTTGGCAGCCATGCTATTCAAGTTGGCGATTGGATTTAAACTCAATGAAACAGTAGTGGTATCAAAAAATGTTTTCTTACAAACTTCTGTTTTTAAATAAATGGTATAAGTGCCGCTCTTACTGAAATTTTTAACAACATTGTGATTCACAAGCGAATCATTAGGTCCGAAATACCAAGTGCATTTTCTTGACACATCGCCTAAACTGTAAAAGGGGACATTGGTATTGTTGGTGCCGCAATACAATTTTTGATTAGAAACAATGTGATCGAAATTAATAATGGTACTCGTATCACTAACACCCGCCACCAACCAAGCTTCTTTGGTCATGGCCGCCTCGATACCGCAACTGCCATATAAATCTTTTGCAGCCTTTACATCGAAGGTGGCTACCATGCCAAAATCTGTATTAGGTGTAATGTAATTGAGGATTGCTTGGTAAACAATTTTTACGCCTTTTTCGAATCCCAATCCTTTAACTGAGTAGTTATAACTGTTGTCATTGGTGCCAGTATCGCCATGGGTGAGGGTATAAAAGAAATGGTTTTGAACACCTGCATCACTGTGAAATCCCCCTCCAAAATATTTACCGTTGTAAGTATCAGGATTTTGAAAATTTTTTGGATTGGCCATGTCGCGTATGCCACCCACCCACACTTGATCGCCTACAATCCAATCGTAGCTCGTACTATCGCCTGTACGCTCGGTGATATAACCTTGTATATCGCCAAAGCTTTCGTGTAAGGCCCCCGACTCGCCACTGTATACAAGCTTAGCAATGCCGTCTAAAACACCATGCCCCAATTCATGCCCTACTACATCGAGCGAGGTGCAAGGTGTAACAGAGCCGCTCGTGCCTGTGTAATAATTGACATAATTGCCCCCTAGGGTCCAATAGGCATTTCCCGAACTACTCGGTTGCGAAAGGCTGTAAAGCAAGGTGCCTTTATTGTCGAAACTGTTTACGTTAAATCGTTTTTTTAATAAATCCATCAGCACTTCTGTGCCCCAATGGATATCGTTGGTGCCATAGCTGCTATCCGACCATCGGTTGGTTTTGTTCCAAAAATCAGTGCCTTGAAATTGTAAAAAAGTTTCAATATAGCGCTGTCCATTTTCTCTTAATCTAAAACTATCCTTTTTTACAAAATCGGCTTTTATGGTGCGCAGCCCACGGTACAATGTCTTCGCCTTATTGACAGTATCAATATGGGCAATTAAATTTTCTTTTAATACGATGGCACCTGTTTGTGTATTGATGTATATTTTATCGTGAATTTCGCCTTCACTTACTTTAATGCGATAGGCATGGCACAAGTAAAATGGCGACTGTTCATAGCCTGTTGTCGATTTAGCCCAAATTAATTCAGGCGTTTTAGATTCAGGCGTAGGATTCCAATTCGATTCTGGCCCATTGAAATAATGTTTGGTTGCAATTGTGAGTGTTTTGTTAGTTGCAAGCGATGTTGAATAATCGCCAGGTGTAAAGGCAAATAAATCGGTGTTAAAAGATTCAACAATGTTATGCTGCAAATGCAATATGATGGCCGAATGATTGACAGGAATTTGATTCAACATTTGAACATAACGAACATGTCTTAAGCCTACTTCATCTGTTTTATCGCTTTCAATTATAAAATCGAATTTTTGATAGCTTGGGTATTGACTTTTGAACCATTGCCAAAAGTTATCTGTACCGAGGGTAGGTTGGGCAAATTCCGCATACCAAGGCAAGGTATTTCCTTGATGGTAATGGGCATTTCGCAGTTCTGGCGTTGCAGTTGCATTGGCATATCCACCTAATAAAAGGGTTAGAAACAATAGGAATGATTTAAGCGTAATTCTAGTGTCCATTTAACAAAAATAAATGATTCTGAGCATTAAAAGTACAACACAAAGAAATTTTAAAATCACAATTGGGGATAAAAAACTACCATTTTAATCTAAAATGCTTATTTTTGCACCCTTAAAAATTAAAAGAACTGTAATCAAACAAATATGAACAATTCAATTTTATACTTGGTCCCTGCTCTTGGAGTATTAGGACTAATTGTGATGGCGATTAAATCGGCCTGGGTAGGAAAACAAGATGCTGGCGATAAGAACATGCAAGAATTAGCAGGCTATATTGCTGATGGTGCAATGGCTTTCTTAAAAGCAGAATGGAAGGTATTAAGTATTTTCGTAGTATTTGCAGCAGCCTTATTGGCATACTCAGGTACAGTACACGAAGTAAATGGTGTTGAAATTCACTCTAGCTGGATCATTTCTATCGCCTTTATAATTGGTGCTGTTTTCTCAGCAACTGCTGGTTATATTGGTATGAGAGTGGCTACTAAAGCCAACGTTCGTACGACACAAGCAGCACGTACCAGTTTAAAACAAGCTTTAAAAGTATCGTTCACAGGTGGAACCGTAATGGGTCTAGGTGTTGCTGGTTTAGCAGTGCTAGGTTTAGGTGGTTTGTTCATAGTGTTTTTAAAATATTTCAATGTAGTTGAAGTAGGTAGCACGCAAATGAAAACAGCCATCGAAGTATTAACAGGTTTCTCTTTAGGAGCCGAGTCAATTGCTTTATTTGCCCGTGTGGGTGGTGGTATTTATACAAAGGCTGCCGACGTAGGGGCCGACTTAGTAGGTAAAGTTGAGGCAGGTATTCCTGAGGACGATGTTCGTAACCCTGCAACCATTGCCGATAACGTAGGTGATAACGTAGGTGACGTAGCAGGTATGGGTGCCGATTTATTCGGTTCTTATGTTGCTACTATTCTTGCAACCATGGTATTGGGTCAAGAAATTACAGTGGTAGATAATTTCGGAGGCATGTCGCCAATCTTGTTACCTATGGTAATATGTGGTTTAGGTATCTTATTCTCAATCGTTGGTACTTGGTTCGTTACCATTAAAAACGATCAATCAAATGTTCAGAACGCATTGAATCTAGGTAACTGGTCTTCAATGATATTAACGGTAATTGCTTCTTATTTTATCGTTATTTATATGTTACCAGAAGGTGATATCTTTTTACGTGATACTACTTTTACAAGAAATGGTGTATTCTTAGCCATTTTAGTTGGTACTGTAGTTGGCGCTATCATGAGTATCGTTACAGAGTATTATACTGCAATGGGCAAAGGTCCTGTTAACTCTATCATTCAACAATCTTCAACTGGTCATGCTACTAATATCATTGGTGGTTTATCAGTAGGTATGAAATCTACCGTTATCCCGATTTTAACTTTAGCGGCTGGTATCATGGCTTCTTATTACTTCGCAGGTTTATATGGTGTGGCTATTGCTGCTGCAGGTATGATGGCTACTACTGCTATGCAATTAGCAATCGATGCTTTCGGTCCTATTGCAGATAACGCTGGTGGAATTGCCGAAATGAGTCAATTGCCTCCTGAAGTAAGAGAGCGTACCGATAATTTAGATGCTGTTGGTAATACAACTGCTGCCACTGGTAAAGGTTTCGCTATTGCTTCTGCAGCATTAACTTCTTTAGCATTATTTGCAGCCTTCGTAGGTATCGCAGGTATCGATGCTATCAATATTTATAAAGCAAACGTTTTAGCTGGTTTATTTGTGGGTGGTATGATTCCATTCATTTTCTCAGCATTGTGTATACAAGCAGTAGGTAAAGCAGCTATGGACATGGTACAAGAGGTTCGCAGACAGTTCCGCGAAATCCCAGGTATCATGGAATACAAAGCAAAACCAGAGTACGAAAAATGTGTGGCTATTTCTACCAAAGCATCTATCCGCGAAATGATGATGCCAGGTGCTATTGCTTTGATCACACCAGTGATTGTAGGTTTCGTATTCGGTCCTGAAGTATTAGGTGGTTTATTAGCTGGTGTTACAGTATCAGGTGTATTGATGGGTATCTTCCAATCAAATGCAGGTGGTGCTTGGGACAATGCTAAAAAATCTTTCGAAAAAGGTGTAATGATCAACGGCGAAATGTTCTACAAAAAATCTGAGCCGCATAAAGCTTCAGTAACTGGTGATACAGTAGGTGATCCTTTCAAAGATACTTCTGGTCCTTCAATGAATATCTTAATCAAGTTAATGTCTATCGTTTCTTTGGTTATTGCTCCATACATCGCTGTAGGTGGTGGTGCTGCCTCAATGAAAGACGATTGCTGCAAAGAGCAAATGGAAATGGATTGCTGCAAAGACAGTGGTGCTATGATGAGCGGTAAATGCGAAATCAGCAAATGTGCTACCATGACCAAAGAACAATGTGCTGCAATGTGCGATAGTTTGGGTTGCGATTCAACTGAAAAAGCAATGTGCATGAGCATGTACAATGCAGA
>CANFUB010000148.1 GCA_947450015.1 Bacteroidota bacterium
AAGCATCGGCATTTTTAGATTTGGCAAAAAATTCAACGTTGTTTTTCAAAGTTTCAACATCATCGCGCAACATCTTCAATTTGTCGTTCAACTGGCGTTCTTCATATTTCAATTTATCGTCGCCATTAGGCGCTGATGCTAACATTTCATAATGTTCTTTCATTCTGAATTGTTTGTTCTCGTCTGCTGCTTGTTTATGCTTTTTATAGATGGCATCAACAGCTTTGTTGTAGTTATTCTGCAAATCATTTTTCACCTTCATAGGCACATAACCTATGCTCATCCACTCTTGTTGTAATTTGCGCAAAGCTTGGAATACCGCTGTGCTATCGTTGTTCTCTAACAATTCGGTAACTGCTTTAAGTATGCCTTCTTTCGCCACTTGATTTTCTTTTTCACCAGCATTTTTTTCTTTATAGAAAACATCTTTTTTGCTAAAAAATGCATCACATGCCGCTCTGAATCGTGTCCAAACCACATCATTCATTTTATCAGGCACCGGTCCAATACCGCGCCATTGCTCCTGTAAAGCGATAATCTTTTTAGAAGTAATATCGAATTGCGGATTGTCTATTAGTTTTTCAACTTGCTCGCACAAGGCCAATTTGGCTTTTAAATTTTCATCTCTACCGCTATTAAGTTTATCAAAGAAACCCTTCTTGCTGTGATTGAAAATATTTTGAGCTTCTCTGAAACGTTTCCAGATTTGATCATTCACACTTTCAGGCACTGGTCCAATGGTTTTCCATTCATTGAAAATAGCTGTTATTTCTTCAGATTTTTCTTTCCACTGTTTTGCGTTTTCAATTGGCATTTGATTAATCAATTCGATTTTCTCGCACAACACCTTTTTTAATTCGAGGTTATCATTGCGTTTCGCTTTGATTTCATCTAAAACGGCTCTCTTTTCATTTAAAACCTTATCTGAAGCATCTTTAAAACGTTTCCATATTTCTTCCGAAACATCTTTACCGTTAACCGGTCCAGTATTTTTAAAATCTTCGTGGTATTTGTTTAATAGGATGTAAGTTTTCTTAATTGATTTTTCTTCATGTAAGGCACTTACTTTTTTGATTAAATCAATTTTTGCCTCTAAGTTTTTCTCTCTATCCAATTCCTTCAACTCATTGTTGATGGTATGGTTATCATAGAATTTTTCTAACAAGAAACGGTAATTGTCCCAAAGGTCTTGCATGTGTTCGCGGGGAACCGTTCTAATTTGACGCCATTGCTTTTGTAATTCTCTTACTTCGTCAAAGGCTTTTTCAGTTTCATCATTAGACGTTAAGACTCTTAATTTTTCGATGATGCTTTTTTTAGCATTCAGATTTTTCTTTTTTTCGTCTTCTGCTAATTTTTTCTCTTCGGCTCTTTTTTCTAAAAATTTAGTATAGGCTTTGTAAAAAGCTTCTTTTTGTTCGTCGTATGGTGGCTTAAATTCTCTTACTTCATTGCCTGCATCGGCCCATTCTTTAATTTGTAAAACCCTTTCAGCTTTAATTGCATCATCAAAAAGTACTCTGATTTTTTTGAATATATCATGACCCTCTTTTAAATTGGTGTTGAACACCAATTCTTCAGCCTTTTTTACAAAATCTGCTTTGGTATAGCCAGAATAATCCGTGTTATCCCTTTTCTCTTCTTCTTCGGCCACCTCAATAAATTCATCGTGCTCTTCGCTATCACCTTTTTTTTCAAGGTGTGAGATAGCGGCTTCTAATGCATTTTCTTTTGGATCGTTGGTCAAAGCATCATTTAAAATTTGGTCTGTTTCACTCATTCTGATACGGGTTTTTGGGTCTGGTTTTTTTGTAAAGGATTGCAAAAATAATCGATTTATTGATATTTGGACTATTATCTAAATATTAAGTTAGGGGCCTTCGGAATATTATTTGTTTCAACAAATTTATTGATAAATTGACGGATTCAGAAAAAATTGTCAAATTATTACAGTAAAATGAAAATTGGAGATTCTTAAAATTGATTTTAGTTATTTTTTAAATTCATTCAAACCAACGAGTCTGATAGCAACACTATCCGACCATTTTTTTTGCATGTCAACAATTATAGAGTGATTGGTTTCGTTGTCATACCTTGTCTGTTCCTTTTCCATCAGTTTTGCATATTGCTTAAAAGCCAATTTGATTTCCATGTTTAAAACATCGGCATCACTGGTGTTTTTTTGAAGGTGTTTTATTCTTTTTCTTAACTCGCGTGCATATATTTCAGTAATATCAAAGTGCAATTGTTCATGCTTTAATATTTCATTACTAGCATTGGGTTTTATCCAAGATTTTGCAGGATCAAAATAATTGGTGACCTCTGCGGTTACACCTTTTTGCTTAACAATACGAATGTTTAAAGTGGTATTCGTATTCGACATGAATTTTGATTTTGTATCAATTGGTCCCTTGAAGTGTTGTTTGGTTAATGGTTTATTTTCTTGCCATAAAACTTTAGCAACAGTTGTAGCACCCATTAATATGAGTAATAGCGAAAAGGGTAATATGAGTTTTTTGAATAAATTCACGTGCTCTCTATATAAATGCAAAAAGTATGCAATTATTGTGATGCAATTTTAATCTTTTTAGATGACTCAGACAATATTGCTTATTTATTTTATTTTAGGGTAAAAAATATAGCAAAATGGCTGATATTACTGACTAATTAGCAGTTTGTTGGCTTTGGATTTTGTTTTGTTTACGTCTATCTGAAAATCGGTTAGTCGCGATGCTCAAAATAAATTACAAATAAAACAATATGAACATTAATAAATTTACAATTAAGGCACAAGAATGTGTTCAACAAGCGCAGCAATTGGCTTTTGAGAATAGTAACCCAAGCATTGAGAATGCCCATTTATTGAAAAGTATTTTTGAAAATGATGAAGAAGTCATTTCCTTTATTTTCAACAAAACAGGCGCCAATATCAATCGGGCCAAATCGGCATTAGATGCAATAATTGCAGGTTTTCCAAAAGTAACAGGCGATCAGAATAACCAGTTCCTTTCGCCAACTTTGAACACAACTTTAATGAGTGCCGAAAAACAAATGAAAGAATTTGGTGATGAATATGTTTCAATCGAACATTTCATCATTGCTTTGCTTTCTAATAACGATACCATTGGTAATTTGTTAAAGGATGCAGGTGTTAAATTAGCAGATGCAAAAAAAGCCATCAAAGATTTAAGAGGCAATAGCACTGTGAACTCACAAAGTGGAGGCGAGCAATACAATGCTTTGAAAAAATATGGCCTCAATTTAAATGAATTGGCTTCGGCTGGTAAATTAGATCCCGTAATTGGTAGAGATGATGAGATAAGAAGAGTACTGCAGATATTAAGTAGGAGAACCAAAAATAACCCTATTTTAATCGGTGAGCCAGGTGTTGGTAAAACTGCGATTGCCGAAGGTTTAGCGCGAAGAGTTGTACAAGGTGATGTGCCAGAGAATTTAAAATCTAAAACAATTTACAGTTTAGACATGGGTGCTTTAATTGCTGGTGCAAAATACAAAGGCGAGTTCGAAGAGCGCTTAAAAGCAGTGGTGAATGAAGTGATAAAAAGCAATGGAGAGATTGTGTTGTTTATTGATGAAATTCATACACTAGTAGGCGCAGGCAAAAGTGAAGGCGCTATGGATGCAGCGAATATTTTAAAACCTGCACTAGCGCGTGGTGAGTTAAAAGCCATTGGCGCCACTACGTTGGCCGAGTATCAAAAGTACATCGAAAATGATAAAGCATTAGAGCGTCGTTTTCAAAAAGTAATGGTTGAGGAACCGAGCGAGCAAGATGCCATTTCGATTTTACGTGGGTTAAAGGAGCGCTATGAAACCCACCATAAAGTGCAGATTAAAGATGAGGCCATAATCAATGCTGTCGAACTATCGAGCCGATATATTTCCGATCGTTTTTTGCCAGACAAGGCCATCGATTTACTTGATGAAGCAGCCTCTAAATTAAGGATTGAAATAGACTCATTGCCGCAAGAACTCGATGAATTGAACCGCAGAATTATGCAGTTAGAGATCGAGAAGGAAGCCATCAAAAAAGAAAATGACAAGGATAAATTGAGTAAGTTAAATTCTGAATTGGCCAATTTGAATGAGGAACGTAATACCATTAACGCCCGTTGGAGAAGTGAGAAAGATGTGGTTGAAAAAATTCAAACTCGCAAAGGCGATATAGAGCAATATAAGAATGAAGCCGATCAGGCAGAGCGCAATGGTGATTTTGGTAAGGTAGCTGAGTTGCGTTATGGTAAAATAAAAGAGGCCGAAGAAGAAGTTTCAAAACTTCAGTTGAAATTGATAGAAGTGCAAGGTGATAAACCAATGGTGAAAGAAGAGGTAGATGCCGAAGATATTGCAGATGTGGTAAGTAAGTGGACTGGTATACCTGTGAACCGTATGTTGCAAAGCGAGCGCGAAAAATTGGTGCATTTAGAAGATGAATTACACAAACGTGTGGTTGGTCAGGAAGAAGCCATAGCCGCTATTTCGGATGCTGTACGAAGAAGCAGAGCTGGTTTGCAAGATCCAAAAAAACCAATCGGTTCATTCATCTTTTTGGGAACCACTGGTGTTGGTAAAACAGAATTGGCCAAAGCCTTAGCTGCTTTCTTATTCAACGATGACAATGCTATGGTGAGAATTGATATGAGTGAGTACCAGGAGAAACATACTGTTAGTAGATTGATTGGTGCACCTCCAGGCTATGTGGGTTACGATGAAGGTGGTCAGTTGACAGAGGCTGTTCGCAGAAGACCTTATTCCGTGATATTGTTAGATGAGATTGAAAAAGCGCATCCAGATGTTTTCAATATTTTGTTACAGGTATTAGATGATGGAAGATTGACTGATAACAAAGGAAGAACAGCTAATTTTAAAAATACCATTGTCATAATGACGAGCAATATTGGTTCGCATATTATACAAGAGAATTTTGAGGGCATGACAGATGCGAACAAGGATGAAGTGTTGGCCAAAACAAAAAATGAAGTGTATCAGTTATTAAAGAGTACCATTCGTCCTGAGTTCTTGAATAGAATTGATGAAATATTAATGTTCGAGCCATTGAGCAGAGAGAACATTCATCAAATTGTGAAGATACAATTGGCGGGAATTACCAAGCAATTGGCCGAGGCTGGTTTTGCCATCGAAATTACCGAAGAGGCAACTGATTGGTTAGGTCAATTGGGCTATGATCCACAGTTCGGAGCACGCCCATTGAAACGTGTTTTACAGAAAAAGGTATTGAATGAATTATCGAAAAAAATATTGACTGGTGAGATTAAAAAAGAATCCACCATCTTTGTAGATTCATTTAACAATGAGATTGTGTTTCGAAATTAATTCAGCTTAAAATAAATTAAAAAAGGCAACCAATTTTTGGTTGCCTTTTTAGTTTAAACATCATACTAATTTAATTAGAAATTAATATTCGAAACGGATCTTTGAACACAATATGAGAAGTATTTTAATTCTTTTGTTCATGCTCATGTGCGAGTTATTCTTAAAATCAATCAGTCATTGTTTAAGAAGATAAAAACTGCAATATTGCGTTGACATTATTGTAGTGCATTGAACCTTTGAAAGCAACTGAGTTTGGAGAATCATTTATTTGGGGTGCAGCCATATCTGCAGCTCAAACAGAATCGGCTGCTTTAGCCGATGGTAAAGGCATGTCTATTTGGGATGAATTTTGCCAAGCACAGAGGGGCCTTTTTTCATCTAAATTCAGAATTAAGAATAAGCATCATCTTAATTATTCTTCCGATTTCTATGTGCATTTCAAAACAGACATTGATTTATTAAAATCGATGGGTTTTAAACACTTTCGCTTCAGTATTGCATGGAGTAGAATTTTACCTGATGGGGAGACAATTAATCCGCAGGGCATCGCGTTTTACCAATCGGTTATTCAGTATTGTATAGATGTTGAAATTGAGCCCTGGGTTACACTTTACCATTGGGATTTACCTGCCGTTTTAGAGAAAAAGGGTGGTTGGACCAATCGTGCCATTTTAGATTGGTTTGCTTTGTATGCCACTATTTGTGTTACAAATTTCACCAAGGTTAAACATTGGATGGTTTTAAATGAGCCTTCGGTTTTTGTTGGTGCGGGTTATTTTTTTGGGATACATGCGCCAGGAAAGACAGGATTTAGTAATTTTTTCAAGGCCATGCACCATGCCAATTTATGCATTGGTCATATTTTTAGGTTAATAAAATCAATTAATCCTGAATTAAAGGTAGGCTCTACATTTTCGTTTACACATGTTGAAAGCATTGATGATCAAAATAGAAATGTGAATGCTGCTTTTTTAGCCGATTTGTTGATTAACCGCTTATTCTTCGAACCCATTGTAGGATTGGGTTATCCGAAAGAAGAAATTAAAATATTAAAGCAAATAGAAAAATACAATTACCCTGAAGATGCTGCCAATTTAAAGGCCCCTTTAGATTTTATTGGCATACAAACGTACACGAGAGAGGTGTTTAAATGGAATCCCTTGAATCCAGTTTTGAGAATTAAGCAGGTGCCCGCCAAGTTAAGAACATCAGACCTAACCGCGATGGATTGGGAAATCTATCCACCTTCTATTTACCATGTACTTAAAAAAATTGATGCTTACCAAAC
>CANFUB010000149.1 GCA_947450015.1 Bacteroidota bacterium
AGTTTATTCGCTTCTATCTTTTCGGGGGTGCTTAACAATTGTGCTGCCAAAGGTGTATTGGTAATCGAAGGTGCAATGCAATTCACACGAATGTTTGGAGCAAGTTCTGCTGCAAGTGCTTTGGTTAAGCCTTCAATGGCCCCTTTCGAGGCACTTACCATGCTGTGAAAACTAAAACCTGTTTGAACCGCTATGGTCGAGAACAATACCACAGAAGCATTGGCAGAAGCTTTTAATTTGGGCAATACTGCTTGAATGACTTTCACCGCTCCTAACAATTGCAATTGGTAATCTGCCATAAATTCTTCTGGTTTAATACGTGCAAATGGTTTGAGTGTTATGGCACCTGGACAAAATACCAAGGCATCTAATTGTTCTGGTAAAAAATCAATTGAAAACGCCTCTGCCATCACATCTAAAAAATGATAGTCAATGCGTTCGGTTGAATCGGTGCTTGTTTTTGAATAAGTCCCAAAAACTTTAAAATCAGGATTGTTTCCCAATAATTCCGCACTGGCCTTACCTATGCCTTTCGAAGCTCCAACAATTAAAACATTTTTCATACCCTTATGAAACAACGCAACACTTGGGTATGTTTATATAAATTGAAATATATTTATAAGCCATTCAATTTTATGGCGATAGAATTATTCGCTAGTCCAAGGCCTTGAACAACAAATGTTCTAAAAATTCGGAGGTAAACTTCTCTTTATTCTTACTTTCTACATCTGTTAACTTAGGCAAGTAGGTGCTAAAATATTGCTGATCGTGGGCTGTTTCTATAAGCGTGGTGCTTAACGATTTTGCAAATTTGTATTTGGGATTACATGCTTTGATAATTTCTGCAATCTGTGCACATAAGTCTTTATAGGGCTTAAACACTTGGTCCTTATTGATTTCTTGCACCTCCTTCACCAAATAGGCTTTGCTGCTTTCGGTGATAACAATATGGTTTAAATATTTTCGATTGTAATTTAAATGCCCCGCACTCGCAGGCAATTCATGGGTTAATAGTTGAACAATAAGCTTTAGCTTAGCCTTTGGATCTTTGATGTTTTGCAAATCGAACATCACATTGAACTCGAGGCACGACCAATACCAATTCAATATATAAAGCAATAAGCGATGCTTGTTTTCAAAATAACGGTAGATACTAGCCTCCGTTGTTTTGGTTTCGACCGCTAATTTCTTAAAGGTAAAATGCTCGAAGCCAACTTCATATATTAAATCAATAGCACTCTTAATGATTTGCTTACCTAGTTCACTGCTTTCGGGGTCGCGCAGATATAACTTTTCATTGACCTTAAAAGACACTTGAAAATCCATGGGTGCAAATTTAGAAATAAAATTCACTTTTCAAAGCTTTACTATTATTTATACAAGTATTGCAATTATTTATAATAGTATTACTATTATTGTGTAAAGTTTTACTATCTTTGCGACAATATTAAACGAATCACAATGGTTAAAACATCGCCAATACATAAACTGTGGCAACTTATATTAGTGGAGCGCAGTGAAATAAGTGCCATTTATTTCTATGCCATTCTAGGCGGACTTTTGCAATTAAGTGTGCCCATAGGGGTTCAATCCATTATCGGATTTGTGATGGGTGCCAGCATGGTTACTTCCATCTATGTGCTCATTTTTGTAATTGTGTTAGCCGTGCTTTTGGTAGGTATTCTTCAAATCAACCAAATGAAAATCATTGAAAAAATTCAACAAAAAATATTTACCCGCTATGCATTCGCTTTCTCAGAAGTAATACCCCGCATCGATTTGAAAAAATCTAATGCCTATTATCTGCCAGAAAAAATCAACCGTTTTTTTGATACACAAATTCTTCAAAAAGGATTTTCTAAAATACTTTTAGAACTGCCTACCGCTTCGATACAAATTATACTTGGCCTGCTCTTATTATCACTGTACCACCCGCTCTTTATTGTGTTTGGCCTGATGCTAATTTTCATTCTATGGCTTATTCTCAAGGTGACAGCAAAAAGTGGTATGGCAACCAGCCTGCTCGAAAGCGATTACAAATATGCAGTTGCTGCTTGGCTCGAGGAAATGGCAAGGGTTATACAAACCTTTAAATTCAGTCAGGGCAGCCATTTGAACCTCAAAAAAACCGACCAACCAGTCACCCATTACTTAAATGCAAAAACGAAGCATTTTAAAGTTTTGGTGTTCCAATACAAGACCCTGGTATTTTTTAAAGTAGCCATTACTACGGCCATGCTTGTGGTGGGTACCTATTTACTGCTCAACCAACAACTCAATATTGGCGAGTTCATTGCAGCAGAAATTGTTATACTTACTGTAATTGGTGCCATCGAGAAATTAATAAGCAGTCTAGACAATGTTTATGATGTGGTAACAAGTTTAGAAAAATTGGCAAGTATCACCGAAAGTGAAGTTGAAAGTGATGGCGCTTTGCAATTGGATGCCGAAAATGGAATTCAAATTGAGTATGTTAATTATACATTTGAATATGTATCAGGCAAACCAGTATTAAATAATATCAATCTGTTAATTCCCGCCAAGAGTAAGGTGGCACTAGTAGGCAACGAAGGTGCTGGAAAAACAAGTTTACTCAAAACATTAAGCAGTCACTATTCAGATTTTTCGGGTACTTTATCCATCAATAACTTACCAATTGGCAATTATCAGCTTGAATCATTAAGACAGAACACTGGCATATTTCTACAACAACAGGCCCTATTCCAAGGCACCCTTTTTGAAAATATCGCCATGGGTAGAAAGGATATTACGCCTGAAAAAATAATTAAAATTGCAGAGAAGGCTGGCTTAAAAAGCTTTCTCAATAATCTTTCAATGGGCTTTGAAACGCCTATTGATCCGCTAGGTGCAAAATTGCCAAATACAACCAATAAAAAAATATTGTTGTTGCGCGCCCTCGTGAATCAACCAGCCTTATTGTTAATGGATGAACCATTTATTGGCATTGAGCATGAAATTCAACACCAACTGCACAATTATCTGTTTAATGAGATGCCAAATACAACACTTTTGGTTGCTGTTTCTGATGAACAAGAATTACAACTGTTCGATTATCAAATTGAAATGATAAATGGTACGGTTCAACTTAAAAAAATAAAATAAAATGAGCATACATCCTTATAAAATTCAATTACAATCATTTGCAGCTGTTTATATGAGCAATAAACAGAGCAAGGTGAAGTACTGGTTTTTTGGTATTCTACTTTTCTTGGTTATTATTTTATTTATGCCATGGACCCAGAATATTAAAACCAAAGGCAATATCACATCACTTTACCAAGAACAAAGAGCGCAAGATATCAATTCACCCATCCCTGGAAAAATTACCAAATGGTGGGTGAAAGAAGGCGACTTTGTGAAAAAGGGAGATACCATCTTACAATTGGGCGAGATCAAAGAAGACTACTTGGATCCTTCACTCATCAAAAGAACCAATGAACAATTAGATGCTAAAAAAGAAACCTTAGAATTTTATGAAGGTAAAATCTTAGCGGCCGGTGATCAAATTACAGCCCTCTTACGCGCCAAGGCACTTAAGATTGATTTATTGGATAATAAGCGTCGACAATTAGACAATAAATTGATAGGTGAACAAGCCGAATTAACAGCAGCAGATAATGAGTTAAAACTTTCAAAAGACCAATTCGAAAGACAAACCAAAATGTATGACGAAGGCTTAGTATCTCAAACCCAATTACAACAAAGAAACACTGTTTATCAAAATGCCATTGCTAAAAAAGCAGTCATAGAAAATAAATTAGAACAAACCCGTCAAGAATATTTAAACATTAAAATTGAACAAAGCAATGTGGTGCAAGAGTATGTCGAAAAAATAAGCAAAGCTGAGGGCGACCGTTTTCAAAGTCAGAGTGCACTTGCTGGTTCGCAAGGTGAAGTTTCAAAACTTGAAAATCAATTAATGAATTATACCATCCGCAATGGCATGTATATTCTATTGGCACCTCAGGATGGTCAAATTGTACAAGCAAAAAAAGCTGGCATTGGCGAAATCATCAAAGAAGGCGAGCGCATTGTCATCATAGTTCCTAAAAAAGTAAATTATGCAGTAGAAATGTTTGTTCGTCCTGTTGATTTGCCGCTCATCAGTGTTGGTCAGAAAGTGCGTTTTATGTTCGATGGATTCCCTGCAATTGTCTTCAGTGGTTGGCCTAACAATAGCTATGGTACGTTTGGCGGAAAAATTGTGGCTTATGAAAATACCATTAGCACAAATGGTATGTTCAGAGTTTTAGTTGCAGAAGATAGCACCGATAGGGCTTGGCCAAGTGAGTTAAAAATGGGCAGCGGTGCACAAGGCATAACACTTTTGAAAGATGTGCCTATCTGGTACGAACTATGGCGAAACATCAATGGTTTTCCGCCAGACTATTATCAAATCAAAACACCTGTTGACAAACAAAAATAACATACAAATGAAAAAACTTTTTCAGCCATTTTTTATAGCCTTTTTGCAACTAATCGTAATGTTTTGCATTAGCACCACTGCAATTCAAGCACAAGATACATCGCGCAGTTTAAATGCCGAACAAGTGCTTTATTTGGTTAAAAAATTTCACCCCATTGTTCGACAAACACAAATCAATATCGAACAATCCAATGCCGATATACTAGTGGCGAGAAGTGCTTTTGATCCCGTTCTAACCCACCAAATGAATGCGAAAACATTTGATGGCACAAACTATTACAATCAAATTACGCCTGAAATAAAAATACCAACCTGGTACGGCATTGAAGTCGCTGCAGGTATCGAAGATTTATCTGGCAATCGCTTGGATCCTAGTCATACCATTGGGCAAACCAATTACATCGGCATAAGCATTCCTTTGGTTAAGAATTTACTAATCGATAAAAGAAGGGCTGCTTTACAACAATCTAAACTCCTATCGGGCATGGCGACGATTGAGCAGCGCGGGGTTATCAATGATTTGTGCATACAAGCCTTGGAAGCTTATTGGAACTGGGTGAATGCTTTTCAAAATTATGAAGTGGTAAAAAACAACGTGACCATTAGCAATCAGCGTTTTAATTTTGTGCGCAATGCCTATCGCCATGGCGAGCGACCAGCCATCGATACCATCGAAGCTTTAACGCAGTTACAAGGCTTTCAATACCAACAAAACCAACAATGGTTGGCCTTTCAAAATGCAGGCTTAAATCTATCAGCCTTTTTGTGGAAGGAGAATAATGTGCCCTACGAACTGCCCATTGATATTAAACCTGCCGCAGGTTGGGAAAGCGAAGTAAAAATTAGTCAATTCAACCTTGAATTAAACAGCTTGTTGGACATTGCACAAAAGACACATCCTTATTTAGCGATGTACGACATTAAGCTCGATTTATTGGACATCGATAAACAATTAAAATTTCAAGATTTATTGCCCAAGGTCGATTTAAAATACAACCAGTTGGGCAAAGGGTTCGACTTATCACAAACCCTTGGCAATGGCCCTTTATTCGAAAACAATTACCAGTATGGCTTAAAGGTCGAAATACCGGTACGTTTGTCACAAGGCCGAGGTGATTATAAAAAGGCTAAGTTGAAAATAGAGGCTACTGAATTAGACTTGAGTCAAAAGCAATGGATGATTAGCTTAAAAGTAAAAACCTATTACAATGAATTGAACACTTTAAAAAATCAGATTGCCTTGCAAAGTAGCAACTATAGCAATTGTTTGGCTTTGGTAAAGGCCGAAGAAAAAAGATTTGAAAATGGAGAGAGTTCACTCTTCGTTATTAATACCAGAGAGAACAAAGCTTTAGAAGTATTAGAAAAACTCATTGATCTAAAAACAAAATACTACAAAACCATCTACGCCTTGCAATGGAGTGCGGGATTGTTGCAGTAGTGAATTAAGCTAAGTTCAAGTTTATATTACCTTAGGTTTAACTTAAATTTAATTTTCTTTCGTCTACATTTTGCAAATACCTAAAAAAACACTACTTTTGCAGTCTTATAAATCGTGGGGTGGAGCAGTGGTAGCTCGTTGGGCTCATAACCCAAAGGTCGCAGGTTCGAGTCCTGTCCCCGCAACAAAGTAAAAATTAAATGCCGCTTCTGCGGCATTTTTTATGGAATTGAAATTTTTGAAATAAGTGTTTCCCAAATATTTATTATCACAATAACGTCTACAGCCTTCCCTTCAGATCCTTTGTTAAATCCAAAAATTAATTTATTTAAGTATTACTTTTATACGCCTTTAATCACCAACTTCCTCATGGCATCAAAAGCCATCGCCATTACCACTGCCAACACTGGCATTAGGATGTAAAACATGCGCTCCATGGAGAGTGACAATAGCATTTGAAAGACCACCGCTCCAATAAAAAACAAAACACTTGCATTGCAGTATTTTTTTAATTGTTGTCGATAGAAAGGCGAGAAATAACAAGCTGCTATTGGCAAAAACAGCCACAAGCCAATATTGATTAATATCTTGTAAAAGCCATAAAAACTAAACAACATGGCCAAACCTTTTTTCAAAAAATAAAAATGGTAAACCTCTGCCATGAACCAACCCACAACCTTTGGCGGATAGTAATAATCGTAGATGAAATGGTAACCAAAAACCAATAAGCCCGACAA
>CANFUB010000150.1 GCA_947450015.1 Bacteroidota bacterium
GGTGATTAATGCGCCTTCATTAATCTTGTTGATGGTTTCACTTTTTTCGTCAATTTCTGAAGCTTCTAACCCAGTATAACCCCGCTGAATGACGCCAAAATCAATTAAATCTTTCACCGCTTTTGCCACTATGTTACTTGGTATCGCAAATCCATAGCCCGCATTGCTACCTGTTTTGCTAAAAATAGCGGTATTAATACCAACCAGTTCTCCATTCAAATTAACAAGCGCTCCACCACTATTGCCTGGATTAATGGCAGCATCTGTTTGAATAAATGATTCAATCGGAAATTGATTGTTGACGATGTTAATATTTCGGCCTTTTGCACTCACTATTCCAGCAGTTACAGTTGAAGTTAGATTGAATGGATTGCCAACTGCAATTACCCATTCACCGATTTGTAAGTCATCGGAATTGGTGAGAACAATGCTCGGTAAATTCTCTGCTTCAATTTTAAGCAATGCCAAATCTGTTGAGGGATCGGTGCCGACCAATTTGGCAGTATAATTTTTCTTTTTGTTATTCAATACAACTTCTATGGTGCTTGCATCTTTTACAACATGCAAATTAGTGACAATATAGCCATCCTTACGCACTATCACGCCACTACCAGTGCTACTTACTTGTCCGATGCTACCAAAGGGGTCGTAGCCATCGAAAAACCAACCAAATGGATTGCGTTGTTGCACCATTGCGGTGGTCTTAATAAATACAACACAAGGTGTGCTCACCTTAGAAGCCAATACAAAACTCAAATTGCCTTCTGCAATCTTGCCATTATAGCTCGCTAACAATCCTTTGATATTCTCAGATTGAAAGTTGCTATTGTTTGATGAGGGATTAAATTTAAAAAAAACAAAAGCTCCAAGAATGCCAAAGATAAAAGCTGTTGAGATGTTTAAAATTATTTTCTTCATAGATGCTTAATTGGTGATTTTTATTTTAAATGTAAAATTAAATTCTGAATTGGTAGGATCGTTGCAAATTAGATTCACATGTTTTGTGTGTTCTGCAACAATCTGATTAATGGTATCGTAAGTAAATACAAGGGTGTAGGATTCTCCTGGTTTGATGGTAAATGCACTTTTGTTAACCGTGATACAACTGCATGTAGGCGCCACTTTGTAGACGATTAAATCTGTTTTGCCAGTATTGGTTAACACAACGCTCTCCTTAAATTTGGAGCCTAAAGGGCGGTCGCCTAAATTAATATTTGGACCTTGTGATAATTTTAATTTTGGAGCATTCTTCAGTTCTTTTTTTGATAGCTTACTAAAGTCTTGTTTTAATCGGCTCATTACAAACAGCGATTTTTCTGGAAACGCCAAATCATCGGTTACAAAACTGATGCGGTTAAAATCGTCACCCATTTTTACCATTTTGTTGCCCTTCACACGTATCACAATATTAATGGAATCGCCTGCATTGATAATGCTGTCTTTGACAAAAACTTCAATAAAATCGGGCTTTTCGCCAATGCTCAAAATAGCAATTGGGTATTCGTTGTAATTAAAAACATGAATGGTTTTTTCTTTAACCTCCGAACTTAAAACGACACCAAAATTGGCCATGTTTTCGCTGAAAGCCAAATTGCCATAATCTAATTTGAAGGTAGTTTTAGCATATTCTGGTCGCGGTCGCGGCACCACATCGCCACGAATGGTAAGCGTTGTAAAATAATCCGGACGGTTGATGTGCACATACATGTATTTCTGGAAGTTGCCTTTTTTGCCTTCAGGGTTATAAAATGCCTTTACATAACCTGTACCGCCCGGTAATACGGTGTCTTTCGACCATTCAGGGGTGGTACAGCCACAGCTGGTTTCTACTTTAGTAATAACAATCTTTCTTTTAGATACATTTTTAAATTGAAACACATGCACTACTTCATTGGATTCTTCTTTAATTCGCCCAAAATCATGCACCACTTCATTGAATTGTATTTCATCGAGGGTTTGCGAAAAAAGGGATGAGCTGAAGGCCAAAAGTAGACCTAGAAATATTTTTTGAACCATTGTATTGTTATGTGCAAATTTCATGCTAAAAATTTATTAAAGAGATAAAAAATAAATGAGAAAGGTTGCCCAAAGGCAAATATATTTGCATAGTAGATGTTAAATGAAAATTTGAATCCAGATGCCGATAAATTAAGCAAGACCGATAAGGACATAGAAAAGGTTTTGCGCCCAGCCCATTTTGAAGATTTTACAGGGCAAGATAAAATACTCGAAAACCTAAGAGTGTTTGTTAAGGCGGCTGTTCAGCGAGGCGAGGCCCTCGATCATGTGCTTTTACATGGCCCTCCGGGTTTAGGTAAAACAACATTGGCCAATATCATTGCCAATGAATTGGGTAGCAATATTAAAATTACCAGCGGTCCGGTGCTCGAGAAGCCGGGCGATTTGGCAGGCCTACTGACAAATTTAGAAGAAGGGGATGTCTTGTTCATTGATGAGATTCACCGATTAAGTCCAGTGGTCGAAGAATATTTGTATTCTGCCATGGAGGATTACAAAATTGATATTCTTTTAGATTCTGGTCCTAGTGCCCGTTCCGTACAAATTACTTTGTCGCCTTTTACCTTGGTTGGGGCAACCACACGATCGGGTTTGCTAACTTCTCCATTAAGGGCGCGTTTTGGTATAACTAACCGTTTAGAATATTATAATACCGATTTGCTCACCAAGATTGTGATGCGTTCATCCGCCATCATTAAAGTAGACATAGAAAAAATTGCAGCCTACGAAATTGCGCGTAGGAGCAGAGGAACCCCGCGTATTGCCAATGCGCTCTTGCGCAGAACCCGCGACTTTGCGCAAATAAAAGGCGATGGTGCCATCGATCTTGAAATTTCAAAAATTGCACTCGATGCTTTGAATGTCGATGTGAACGGATTGGATGAAATGGACAATAGAATTTTAAGCACCATTATCGATAAGTTTAAAGGTGGTCCAGTGGGCATTAATACAATTGCAACCGCTGTTGGCGAAGAAGCAGGTACAATAGAAGAGGTATACGAGCCATTTCTTATTCAAGAAGGCTACCTAATGCGCACAGCCAGAGGACGCGAGGTGACAGAAGCAGCCTATAAGCATTTAGGTCGACTGACATATAACAAAGGGAATAACTCACTTTTTTAATCTTGTAATTTTTTGTATATTCGTAATTATGTTACGTTTTATTATTGCTTTATACTTATCTGTTTTTTCATTTCAGCTTTCGGCCATAGCGCCTATTAAGCCAACTAATCTTGCCTTTATTGCTGCCTTCGACCATCCTTGTGAAGTGCGCGTTTTAGATGAACTCACAGGTTTTCACAAGCTCCAATTTGAAGCATTGAATGTTGAACATACTTTATTTAAAGTTGCCTATGATCCCAATTTAATTCAATCCGAATTGGTAGCCCAATTGATTAACCGATTACCTGGTGTATTAATGGTGCAAGTGGATGGTAAGGTCGAGCTCCGTACGACCATCCCAAACGATTCGGTGTCTAGTTACCAATGGCATTTAAATAAAATTGGCGCATTGCAAGCATGGGATTTAACGCGGGCCGGCACCAATAGAAGAGGGGATACACTTGTTATTGCTATTGTAGATGATGGCTTGCACCTAAAACACCCAGATTTTAAAGGCAATATTTGGATCAATTATGCCGATACCATTGGCAACCATATTGATGATGATGGCAATGGTTATATAGACGATCATTATGGGTGGAACTTTTTAGCCAATAACAATGACATAAGCGATAGCAATTATTACCAAGGGAAACACGGTACGCCAGTAGCAGGTATTATTGGGGCCACAGGCAATGATGTGACCGGTATAACGGGAATTATGTGGAAGGTTAAATTGATGATAGTAGATATCAGAGATACCACTAGCCTTGCTGGCAGTAATTTTGCTTTTCAAAGCGATGTGATTAGGGCCTATAGCTATGTATTACACCAACGCAAATTATACAATGCTACTAAGGGCCAACAAGGGGCATTTGTTGCCGCCATTAATTCTAGTTGGGGAATCGATGGTAAGTTTGCAGCACAAGCACCGTTGTGGTGTGCCTTCTATGATACCCTTGGAAAATATGGCATTCTGACGGCTGCCGCTACTTCGAATAATTCTGTTAACATAGATATTGCTGGCGATCTGCCTTCGCTTTGTCAAAGTCAACATTTAATCATGGTCAATAGTACCAATGATATTGATGCTTTAGCACCGAGTGGTTATAGCGAAACCAATATCGATATTGCTGCGCCTGGCCAAGGTATAAAAACCACCAATGCTTATACCAAGCTCAATATAAAAAATGGATTGTATGGCAGTTTTAACGGCACATCTGCGGCTGCGCCTATGGTTACAGGTGCCATTGGTTTATTACACGCCTATGCTTGTGAAAAAATGATGGATTTAATTGAAACAGATCCTGTAAGAGCGAATCTATTAATGCGCAGATTTTTATTGGAAGGTGTTGAGGTGATTCCAGATATAGTGGGCAGAAACAGTTCGAATGGACGCTTGAATATTTTTAAAGCCATGCAGGTGATGAATCAATTTTGCTATGGCACTTTGAACACTGAACAAATGTTACTCAATCAAACAATTGTTATTTATCCTAATCCAGGCAATGGTTTGTTAAATTTGGAATCAGTAGATGAAGTCATCAGTATGCAATGTTATGATGCAACTGGCAAACAATTAGATTGTCTTCTTGTAAATAATTCTATTGATATAAGCCTATTGGCCAATGGTGTTTACTATTTTAAAATAAACACAGCCAATGCAACAAAAGTTTTATCGTATATCAAACAAGATTAGCCGTGAGCGGCATCATCGTTGTTGTCTTTGCGGGTGAATTCATCGAAATTGTATTCTGGCAATAATTCACTTTTTACATGCTTAACAGTTTCATTCAATGCTTCAATAAATTTATTGAAATCCTCTTTGTACAAAAAGATTTTAGATTTCACATAATTGCCATCATCGAATTTTCGGGTACTTTCTGTAATGGTTAAAAAATAATCATTGCTTTTGGTGGCCCTAACATCAAAAAAATAGGTTCGCTTACCCGCTTTCACTCTCTTTGAAAAAATACTGTTTTGATCTCTGTTCTCTTCCATAACTCGCTTAAATATTATGCTAATTAAAAGATAATTTTATGAAAACAAAAATTTTTCATTAGTTTGGCAGATAAATTGTATGATTTCCAAGTGATGAAAAAAAGTTTAACCACCTTTATATTGATTCTTTTTAGTGCACTTTCATATGCCGGTACAAACGATAGTTTAAGGCCAATACAAGTAGGCGACTCAGTAGTTTTGGGCAATTGCAGTGCACCAGGCTACAAGTATTTACAGTATTATAGAAAAACCAGATTCCCTGAACCAAATGCCACTTATAACAAACAGACAGGGGATGATTTTTATGAGTATTTTTTTAGCAATGGCGATTTTGATGTGAAGCAATTAACATGCGACTATGCCTTAAAAAAATACCGTGTGGTATGTCTTAAAGTTTTTGCCGACAAAAAAACAGGAGCCGAACGACCGGTGATGTTTTTAGAAATTGGACAAAATACGGTTGCTTGGGTTGAGCTAGAAGGCGCTGTTGCAGCGATGGAAGTTTATTTAGAATAGCTTACCAATATCTCTCTCATCTAAAATTTGTTTGGTTGCTTCATTTATTAATGACAATTTTGCAACATGCTTTCTGTACAATCTTTTGCCTTCAATCCTTTTCAAGAAAACACGTATGTGTTATACAATGAATTCAAGGAATGTATCATCATCGATCCAGGCATGTACAATGCGAGTGAGGAAGCCATGCTTACGCAATACCTTATTGCAAATCAGTTAACACCTAAACTTTTACTCAATACCCATTGTCACATCGACCATATTTTGGGCAATTACTTTTGCTTTCAAAAGTATAATTTAATAACCCAGTGTCACGTTGAAGAAATGCAGGTGCTCGCCATGGGCCAAGCCACTGCCAATGTTTATGAATTGCGCTATACCGATGCACCAACACCCGTTCAATTCATTGCAGACAATGAAATAATTAAATTTGGGAATGACACCTTGCAAGCGATTTTTACACCTGGTCATTCGCCCGGTAGTTTAAGTTTTTACAGTGCCGAAAATAATTTTGTTATCTCTGGTGATGTGTTATTTTATCAAAGCATAGGGCGTTCGGATTTACCAGGCGGTAATTTCAAAACCCTTATGCAAAGTATTAAAACGCGCTTATTTACTTTGCCCGAAGAAACCAAAGTATACAGTGGACATGGTCCTGCAACCATTGTTGGTCATGAAAAAGTATACAACCCCTTTGTGGAATAGGGGTTGTCAATAGCGATTTAGAAAAATAGGTTCCTCATTGTGAAAAATACAATGATACTAATAACAAAGAGGTAAAGTTTACCTTGGCCTTTCTCTTTGTAATTTTCTATGTTTTGTTTGTAATCAAAGTAATAGCCAATTAAGACAGCTACAACAAAAAATGAAAGCAGTATGGTGGTCATTTTATTAACCAGTAATTGCTTTTACACCAGGTAATTCTTTGCCTTCGAAATACTCTAACAAGGCGCCACCACCTGTTGATACATA
>CANFUB010000151.1 GCA_947450015.1 Bacteroidota bacterium
AAACAAGTTATGTGTAATTGTAAACTGCCATCATCAACTGGACAGAGTTTGAAAAAATATCGCATCTAATCCGCTTCGGACTTTCGTTTAATAAAATGACTGTTGAGACTGTCATTGATTGGGCTGACCGTCAAATTAATGAGCAAACTGATAACGATATATTCCTTGACCTTTCGACAGCAGGAACAGCGAACAAAATAGTTGAATTTCTTTCTGACCGTGTGACTTGGGACTTTAACAACAAAGAAATAAGAAGTCTATTGTTGAGCTATTACAACATTCATCTCAATGAAAATTTAGACTTGTGGCTTATCATTGAGAAGGAACATTTGGAATATTTTCAACTGTTAGAATATGACAACAGTAATGAAAGCACTCAAGATTTCCTGTTTTATCTTGATGATGATTGGCATTTAAGAAAAGATGGGTTTGGAGGTCTGCTTTCAATGCCAACATATCTGACAAAAAATTTAGCAGAATTTAAAGACTACGACAATCTAAAAGAATTGCTTAGAGGACAAGGACTGAGTGGGTATGAAGTATAGAACAACTACACATAACAGCACCTACCCAAAAGGCGGGTTTTCGTGTTCCAAAGACAGTTTTGTGGTTAATGAAACATTAGTTTTTCAAATCAAGTTTTGTGGTAAAAGTCCCGCCCTTCGGGTAGCTGCAAAACGTTTGCAAGCAATAGACAACAACATAAACAAGTAACTTTGGAACACTACGACAAGAAACATAATACCGTATGGTTGACATTTTTAATACTGTTGACAACTGCCATCATTATCCCATCCGTTGGAATCCAATCTAAAGACATAATTGATGGCGCAAAATTTGGTATGCCAAACACCTCGATTCTGAAAAATTATGCTTTACTATTTGTTGTTTTCCCAATCTGTTTTTTTGTTTTTGTCCGACAGATTATAAAACTAAACAATAATTACCTAAAAGCTTTTCTATTTTTTGTACAAGGACTCGGCATACTCTACTTTGCCTTTTATATCGTCGACAATTCACATCCAGGGGCAGACACTGAAGCATCCTTATGTAGTATTTACAAGTCTGACACATTTAATTTTGTATATATTATCCCAACTGTAGACTTCATTGTTGCCGCCATTTACTTTATTAGGGGCCGAAAAAGCATTGCTAGTGCATAACAGCGCTTGTGCGATAAGCGGATAGTGTGCCTCTCACAAGGCAAAGCATTTATTGAATAGCCCTATTAAATTAGTACAATTAATTTTATAGAAGCCAACACTTTCGGAGCTTTGAATAACACATCTAATGCTAAGACCATTATAGTTCGACCTAAACAAATCCTTTACAGTAAAGCCGAAATTATTTAAATTTCCTAAAAATCTTAATTTTTGCAATGTTTTAGGATTTTTGCTATGCTATCAGTTTGGCTATTATATTCAAAGTTGGCATGGGTGCTGGTTGACAAAATTCAACTTCGAACTTTCATTATTCGCTATTTTTTCAACCCACTTTTTAGAAACTCTTTAAATAAATAAGTATTATTGTACAATGGCACAAATCAATCCACACATCAATTTTAATGGCAATGCTGAAACTGCTTTTGCTTTTTACAAATCGGTTTTTGGCGGTGAAATCGCAAAAATTATTCGCTTCAAAGACATTGCTTCAGAAGCTTATCCAGTGCCAGAAAACGAAGCAGAAAAAATCATGCACATTGCCTTGCCCATTGGCAACAATTTTTTAATGGCCAACGATGTGCCCGAAAGCATGGGGCGCACCAACGAAAACGAAAACAGAAGTAAGATTTCTATTACTGCCGCTAATGTAGAAGAAGCACTTCATTTATTCAATGGTCTCGCGCAAGGCGGACAAGTAGAGATACCAATTGAAACCGATCCAACAGGAGCTTATTTCGGCATGCTCAGAGATCAATTCGGTATTGAATGGATGGTAGAATTTTATCCTAATAAATAAACACCACAACAATTTAAATGTAAGTTTGCATTTGCATTCCTTTCACTCAACCGTACTAAAATAACAATGAGCAATCCCTCTCCCATAAACGATGCTTGGACCCAGCGATGGGACGAGCGCTACAGCGACCCCGCATTTGCCTATGGCGAAGCACCCAACGCTTTTCTAAAATCAGAGTTAACAAAACTATCTGTTGGTTCCATTCTTTTTCCTGCCGAGGGCGAAGGGCGCAATGCTGTGTTTGCTGCACAACAAGGCTGGCAAGTTTCGGCATTCGACATTAGCCATGAAGGTAGAAAAAAAGCAATGCAACTGGCCGAAAAAAATAAAGTCAACCTTGTTTACCAAATTGGCGAATTGGATACGCTCGGTTTTAAGAAAGCATCATTCGATGCCATTGCCCTCATCTATGCGCATTTCCCCGCAGCTATTAAATCGCAGCTGCACAAGGCACTCGATTCCTACTTGAAAATAGATGGCACCATTCTCTTCGAAGCCTTTAGTAAAAGTCATTTAGCTTATCAAAAAATAAATGAGAAAGTGGGTGGACCAAAAGACATTGAAAGTTTATTTTCTATCGAAGAAATCAAAGTAAATTTTCCCAATTACGAGATCATTACTTTAGAAGAAGAGGAAATTGAACTCAAAGAAGGGCTTTACCACAATGGCCTTGGTTCTGTGATACGATTTGTAGGACGTAAAAAAACCGAGTCACCCATTCACTAACCAAACACCGTTTTAAATGTCAGCCTTTGTCAACCAAATTAATCTCTATACAACGCTTTCTGAAGCGGCCGAAATTGATTTTCTCTCATGTCTCAAAACCAAGACTTTTAAAAAAGGAGCCTTAATCAACCAAGAAGGTCAAATATGCAAGCAATTGTATTTTATTGAAACAGGCCTTATCAAACAATATTATTATCACAATGATAAATTGTTTGTCCTTAGGTTTTTTTCAGAGTCTAATATTTTTACAGTATTAGATAGTTTTGTTTCTCAAACCCCTGCCGACTTTTTAACCATTGCTTTAGAAGATACAAATTTACTTTGCATTCATTACGATGATGTGCAAGCCTTAGCCAATAAACACCATTCTTTTGAAACATTTCTGCGCAAATTATTTTCAAATGCAGCTTTGTATAATTTAAAAAGAATAAAAGAAATGTTTAATAGCGATGCAACAGAATTGTATGCCCGTTTTGCAAAAAACAACCCACATCTGTTGCAAAGAATCAACTTAGGTGACATTGCTAGCTATATTGGAATTTCGCAAGTTACCTTGAGTAGAATTAGAGCCAAAAAGAATCATTTTTTAACATAGGTAAAAAAATAACAATCTACTTTACTTCAATTTTGAACCATTAATTATTTTAAAAATGGAACAATACAAAATTGAAGGTCAAAACAGACTTAACACAGCGGTAAAAATAGGCGGCATTGCCTATATCATTTGGGGCATTTTACATCTTTATGTTGGTTATATGGGCATCAGCCAATATATCATCGACCCGGATAAGGGTTTATGGAGTGCCTTGATAGGTGGTGAGCACATGCCCATCGAAAAATTTCAATTTGCAACAGATCCTATGACTTTAAAAGTAACTGCTAATTTTATTTTAAACTTTTGTTTAGATGTTGCTGGTTATGGTTTACTCGGAATACTGATTGGCCGCATGCTTTTGAAAATGAGCAAACCATGGCTTGCGTATTTTATGGGCGTCTTTATTATTGGTTTAGCCGATTTATCCTTTCTCTTTTTACAAGTTACTCCTGGTCATATTCGGGGCGATTGGGCGACCTATGGTGGACCCATCCTTTGGTTTATTGCCGTAGTGGTGTTGCCATTTGGCTTGCCAAAATTGAAGTGGAAAGAAGTGATATAAAAGTTATTGCGTAAAAGTATCCATCGCCTACTTTTTATTAAAGGTAGGCGATGGTGCTGTAGTGAAGTTTTATAATTATCATTGTTCCTGTTATTTTTTTGAAACGATTAAAGGTATTGAGCGCTTATTACATCTGTATTAGTTCAAACTTTTAATGTATCATGAAGACAAAAAAATGATACACATAAACCGTAAATAATTGAATGAAAAAGATAATCGTAATCGCTGGTGCAACAGGTAATTTAGGTGGTAAAATCGTAAAAGCCTTATTAGAAAAGGAGGTCGAAATACGCGCCATTGTGCGTTTGGAAACAGACCCTAATAAAATTAATGCCCTCACACAATTGGGGGTAAAAGTTTTTCAAGTGGACACCAATATTACCGCTCAAATTGCTCAGCATTGCATCGGTGCACATTGTTTAGTATCTGCACTTGCCGGTTTGCGCGAAACCATTATTGACACCCAAAAAAACTTTTTAGATGCGGCTGTTGAAGCCAAAATACCGCGGTTTATACCCAGCGATTATTCAAGTGATTTCACCAATTTAGTACCAGGACACAATAGAAATTTAGATTTAAGAAGAACATTCCATCAATACTTGGATTCCAAACCAATTAAGGCAACCACCATTTTTAATGGCCCTTTTATGGATTTATTAACTACCGATATGCCCTTGATTTTGTTTAAACAGAAAAGAATTTTATGTTGGGGTAATGCCAATCAAATCATAGAATTTACAACAACAGATGATGTAGCAAAATTTACGGCCGAAGTAGCCCTTGATGATGACACCCCAAGGTATATGAGAATTACAGGTGATAGGCTTTCATGCAACAACTTTGTGGAACTACTTTCTGATATTACAAAAGAAAAATTCAAACTATTTAAACCGGGAGGCATTCCACTTCTAAATTTTGTAATCAAATTAACCAGATTCTTTTCGCCTTCTCCAAACGAACTTTATCCAGCTTGGCAGGGCATGCAATACATGCGCGATATGATGGAAGGCAGAATTATTTTTCAAAAATATGAGAACCAACGGTATCCAAACATCCATTGGACAAGCGTAAAAACATTTTTAACAGAAGCAAACATATCCAATCGATAATGCTTCTTTCCTTTGGTTGGAAAAATAATCGGAAATAGTATATTTGATTGCTTTGATATACCCTAATTTTTTAAATTAAACCAACTAATAAAATAGAACAACATTACCCATGAGAAACTTAATATTTTTTATGCATGCCTCTTTGGATGGCTTTGTGGCAGGACCGAATGGCGAACTCAACTGGGCCAAAGTAGATGAGGAAATTTTCGACTTTGTGGCCAGCATGACCGACCAAGCCGATACAGCCCTTTACGGCCGTGTAACCTATGAAATGATGCAAGGCTATTGGCCAACTGCCGATGCGCAGCCCAATGCCTCGAAACACGACAAAGCGCATGCACATTGGTACAGACATGTATCGAAAGTGGTGTTATCAAAAACACTCAACCAAAATGAACATGAGAACACCACCGTTATCAGTCAAAATCTTGCAGATAATATTTTAACCATAAAAAACCAAGCAGGCAAAAACATTTTAATCTTTGGCAGTCCGAGTGCTTCACACGCATTGCTAGCAGAAGATTTAATCGATGCCTTTTGGATTTTTGTGAATCCTGTGTTGTTAGGCAGCGGTACCCCTTTGTTTAAAAACATACACAGCCTTACCCAATTAAATTTAATCGAATCCAAAACCTTTGCTTGTGGTGTTATTGCCTTGCACTATGAGAAAAAAACAAAGTAAAGTTTTTTAAACACAATGCATACCGAAGCACGCATACAAGCTTATATTGAAAGCATACCTGCGCCCAAAAGCAGCGACTTACAAACCTTGCACGAACGTTTATTGTTACTGATGCCAAAAGCACAATTATGGTTTTTGGATGGCAAGAACAGCGAGGGTAAAATTGTATCGAATCCAAACATTGGCTACGGAAAACATACCATTCGGTATGTAAATGGCAGCACCAAAGAATTCTATCAAATTGGCTTGAGTGCGAATACCTCTGGCATCTCTGTTTATCTCATGGGACTAGCAGATAAAAATTATCTAGCCACTACTTTCGGTGCTAGCATTGGCAAAGCCTCTATCACTGGGTATTGCATAAAATTCAAAAGTTTAAAAGACATTCGCCTAGAAGTATTAGAAGCAGCTATCCAATACACCTTAGCCGCAACACAAGCATCCAATTAACTACATTTCAATATTCATATAGTATAAGCATGACCATGAACCATCACGATAAATTTGCCCGCATGCTGCTCTCCAGTGTGTATCCACTTTACGTGCAAAAAGTTGAGAAAAAGGGCCGCACCCAAGCCGAAGTCGATACAGTTATTTGTTGGCTAACGGGCTACTCTGAAACACAATTAAAAGTGCAACTCGACCACAAAGTAAATTTCGAAACCTTCTTTCAAAACGCCCCTTTGCTGCATCCGAACGCGAATAAAATAATGGGTGTCATTTGCGGCTACAGAGTAGAAACCATCGAAGACCCTTTGGTACAAAAGGTGCGCTACTTAGATAAACTCATTGATGAATTGGCCAAAGGCAGGCCCATGGAAAAAATATTGAGGGTTTAAAAAACGAAATCGCCTGCAAATTACAATTTCTTAATTTTGGAATTATAGAAATAAAATTCAATCTTTGTGTAAACCCT
>CANFUB010000152.1 GCA_947450015.1 Bacteroidota bacterium
CTGTAAAATTCAGTGTGTATTTCGATGTCAACCAATCTAAAATTAAAACCAAAGATTATTTGGTGCTAGATTCTGTTGTCAATATTTTAAAAAGCAAAACCAATATCAAACGCATCCAAATTAATGGATATGCCGATACCACTGGTGGGGCCGAAGCCAACTTAGAATTGTCTAACAGCCGCACCGATACTGTGGCGGGTTATATTTTAAGTAAGAACTTAATGATGTATAAAAGCAGAGTGGCCACTGCGAGTTTAGGTGAAAAAGTATCGGGCAAGGAAACCGACTTAGAGCAAATGCGCAGAGTGGACATTGTGATTATGATGGCCCGTGCCGATCGCGATACCATTATTCGCGCAGGTTGTGTTACAGCTATGATACCTGCCAATACCTTCGAAGGATTTAACAACGACGAATTAATTTTTAAATTAGAATACATTAGCAATGCAGCCGATGTAAAAAAATACAACTTGACATTTAAAGATGCCGATGGTAATCAATTGTTGAGCAATGGCATTGTTAAAGTAACAGCCATGTACAAAAGCAAACCAGTAAAAGCCATTAAGCCTATTACTGTCAATATTCCGAAAGTGAACAACGAAGCTGGCTATTCTGCATACTTAGGTGTTGAAGATAAAACCAAAAACATTACTTGGAAATTAACCGACGAGAAGGTAATTAACCTAGGTGCTAAACAAGCGCCCAATGGCGATGCTTGCGATTTGCAATCGTTCAATATCAAAGATGTGAACCGTTTTTACAATGCCGCTAAGGTGCGACCAGCATGCTATTGCGCTGCTGATCCATTTGGTGGTTTGCAAACCCCAAACAAATCAAACGCCATGGCCAAATTCGGTCCTGCGGGCAACATTGTATTAGTAAACGAAAGCAGCTTTAAAAAAGTAGCGGCCGATAAAGCTTATGTGCAAGTGGTAGATGATAAGAGCAAAGAAGAGTACATGGATTTTTGCAACAGTTTCTTATACCCGGGCATTAGCGATATTCCACAAATACCTAAATTCGAAAGAGAAGTAGTAAAATTCATCGACTTAAATGTCTCTCAAAAAAATGATTCAGCTGATATCATCATGTCGAAGAAAGACATGGTTTTAATCATGGTACCTAAAAGTCAATTGCCTGCTCACAAAGGCAAAAGATATGCGGTATTGCCAGCAGATACTAAAAAAGATAATTTCTTTAACTGGACCAAAAAAATTGTATTTGCCGATTCTTGTCGTGGTTTAGCCAATTGCGATTATGTTATTTTTGAAGTGCCTTTCACTGGCTTTTACACTGTGTTGGAATTAACCCCAATAGCGGGCAAAGGCAATGCAGTTGCTGATGATGATGGCGAGAAAGCAGCACCATCGAAAAATGTTAAAATAAAATGCAAAAAATTCAATGGTGTGAATGTTATTTATGGACAGAAAGATGACGGGGGTACCGCTTCAGCCAAGTTCCTAAAGAACAAAGGCAAGAACACTATTTTAGAACCTAACATTCCTAAAAAAGAAAAGAAAAACTACAAGCAACATGTATTCTTAGCATATGTTATCAAAGATGGCAAACGCTATGCATGGATAGGCAAAGGCAGTCAATTAAAAACCGGCTTCTTAAGTGGCAATTGGAAAACCCCAGCCTTGGTATACGTACCCGATGAAGAGTGGGAAGCCTTCGTAAGAAAAGCCTGTGAGTAAAGACAATCATAAAAAAAACCTGTAAGCAAAGCTTGCAGGTTTTTTTTTATTTAATATAACTTTATATAATGTTGTTCTAATACTTAATATATTTAATAACGTAATTGTTTTTATTATAACTAATCTCAATAATTTTTGAATTGATAAAATGATACCAAGTATTTAAATTGTAATAGCTAGATTGTAGAGGTTTAATTGTTTGTTTACCATCAAAAAACGTAATTAATTGGGGGCTCTGATTAATGTCAGAATAATTAGTTATAATGAAGCTAAGTGTGTCTTTTTCAAAGTTATATTCATGCACAAGTTGAGGTGTCGAAACTGAATTAAACAAAATGCCATGCGGCCAGTTTTTGTCAAAAGAATTAAACTTTAATTGTTTATGTGTTTTGTTGTAACTAGTATGGTCGAACGGATCTAAACGTTCGTTCTTTTTGTAATTGTGGACTACTAAATATGGGAATGAGAAGTAAATTGGTTGCGAAGAATAATTGATAGGAATTTGAATGGGAAAGTAGAATTTGTCAAAAGGGTAGTAATTGAAAACATGTATTTGCATTTTTAAAGGATCTTTTTTTGTTGCAATTAATTTTGAAAATATTAATTCGTTTCTTTTACTATCTAGTTTAAAAGTTGCAAAGTTAAATTCGCTGTCGTTATTTAATTTTTCAGGTGGTGGTACTATTAAACTTAATAATATTTCATTTTTGTTTTTTAAATGAATTTTAAATCTACAATAAAGATCAACTGTTCCAAACTTTGGAGAACTACATTCGTGTAAGAAGTAAATTCTTTTAAAATGAAAGGTTTGATCAAATTCAACTAACATGATTTCAAAATTGTCCCTTGATGAATCAAGACTTAAAAATCGCACAGCAATTAAAATATTATCATTGTAGAGAATAATATTTTCATATTGAGCAATTTTTAATCGTCGGAGTGCAATTTGTTTATTTAAGGTTTCTCGTTTTTTGTAATTTCTTAAGAAACTACCCTGAAAAGATGTGTCACTATAAATCAAACGATTTTGGATTTGAATATTCCCGTCCAAATTGTATTTATAGAGGGTGCCACTATCTATAAAAAAAATATTTGAACTATTATGAACAATAGCTTCGATACAAAAAGCATTTATCGAAAATGACATAATAATACCCAAAAGTATTGTTTTAGTTAAGCTCATATAGGTAGTTGTCTTTATCGGTATTATTTATTGGAAAACAATATAATTTGCCTTCGGTGCTCAAGATTAATTGTAAGCCGAATTTGCTCAAATTTCCAAATGATTTGAGTAGTCTATTTTTTTGATTTCTAAGATTAAGTTGACTATAAAATAAGTTCTTGTTATACTCATATAAAATTATTGTTTCATCATTATTTAATTTAGCAATTGCAATGATTTTAAATTTTAAGAATTTGGTATAAATGGAGTCAATTGTGTATGTTGAATCTGTTATTAAATTCAAGTAAGATTTTGTATTCCGGAAATAGAGATAGGGGGTAGGAAATAAAGAAAAAATAGGGTTTTCAATATTATTAATATTAGTGAAAGTCCCTATTATATTACTTTCAAATACGCCATTTAAAGATTTTGGTAACTCTATTGAGTCAATGGAGTATTTTCTAATAAGATTGTTTTTTAATTTAAAATACATCAAATATTTTTTTTTCAAAATAATATTATCATCAAAGAAAAATTGACCTAAAAGTAGTGAATCATTTATTAAGAATGTGTTTGCACCTAATTGCGGATACATTTTGCTGTAGGATATTAATGGGTCAATGAAAAAGGATACAAAATTCAATAATGAGTCATATTCCAAAATAAGATTATGAGATAATGGGATAAAATCTTTTGAATCGTAATCAAAAGTAAACATTTCATAATGCGCAATAAGAAAATACCTTTTGTTATGAGTGAATATCTTTTCTATAATTAATCGTTCATCTGGATTTAATAAATTATCATATTTCAATAAGGTGTCAATAAAAATGAAATTTGGATATGCGGCTTTGTATATGTCAATTGGTTTAATATCTTGACTGATTTTTTTCGTAATTGTCGTTTTACCATTGGTGATATCTATCTTTGATATACTATGTTCAAATAAAGGATCTGTCCCATACATGGATTTTCCATCAATAACATAAGTAGAAGTGTTACCATTTCTAAAGTTAGAAATTAGAGTTTTTTTAGAATAATTTAGGCTAAAAGAGTCTAAAACTTGTTTGATTCCTGTTTGCCTAAATAAATTTTTATTTTCACAATTCATGGCAAAAATATATGTTGTTTTCTCAGGAAGTTCCCAAAAGTTACAATTTAAAAGGATTTCCTTATTGCAAATATAAGCCACAAAACCAGGTTTAAGGTCTTGTATCTTAGACTCAATTATTTCATTCTCACTTAAAACCTTAGCAGGGTCTATATATTTGCCAAAAATTAATTTGGAATATTTTCCTATTTCCTCCTTTTTTATTCCAGTTAGTTTGTACCTATGTCGAATATTTTTTGATTCAAATATGGAATCAATCACATTGTCAGCGACCATCATGTTATTGCAATCGCCTGCAGAATAACATGTTACAATATACCTTTCCTGACTAAATGCCAAAAATGGCATATTGTAAAATACTATGACTATTATGTAGTAAAGTTTATTCAAACAGAATATAATTTATTTTCTTGATAAATTTAATCGACTTAAGGAAAAACAGGTTGAAACTCCCCATCAGGTAACCAAAAGATTATACCAACACAAGCTATTCGGCAAGAAACATGATTACTATTACTGCAGGAGAATATTCCATTGTTTGTAATCCCATTTTCATAAAATGGACCACACTTAACATGCATAATACCGAATATGTCTCTTGCTGCATTACAGGAGAGGTAAATGTCCCCGTCTAAATTGGGTTCTGGGAGCTCAGCTGGAATAGTTTCCCCAATTTTAGTAGGTGTTGAAGCAAATGAGGTCATAGGATTGACAGTTAAATCACTTACAGTTACATCACCAGAGGTTGGTGAATCGTACCATAATTCAGATCCGAAAATTGAGTAAGGTGCACCATCGTAATAAATTACGAATTGAGTAGCACTAGTTCCATGGATTGCCATTGTTTGTGATTTGCCACTTATGTAATAAAGCATAAAAATGGCTGTTAGAATATTTTTCATTGTATTGTAAAATTTAATCAAACATAATGTTTATTTTAAAGTTATTGCATATTTAAACAAATAAAATACATTGTAAATGTTTAATTGACTGAAAATCAAAATTAAATAAATGTAAATTGTAAATAGTGATTTTATCAGACCACCTCATTTTGATTTAAATATTTCAAATAGACTGTGTAATAATTTATGTTTTTTTACATATTAGTTTTTGTAATGAATTTGAATCTTACAATCTAATTTAAGTTAATAGTAATATAATATTAGGTTAAGTGCAATACATCGCTCCTTTAAGCAATAAATCATAACTTTTTCGAGTTAATTGTTATTCCTTATTTAGGAAGTTTTATTAATAAAGGGATTGTTCTTCGTTATTAAGGGAAATACCACCTTTATACTAACCTATTAACCTAATAACTCAATAACCAATTATTAAAAAAAAAACATACCAATTAGTATGTAGTCTCAAGAATTAGCCCGAGCCTTCTGACCCCGAATGGGTCGAATATTAGTTATTGGTTAATTGTTAATAGTTATTAAGGGAAATACCATTTCCTATCCATCAACCTAATAACCTAATAACTCAATAACCAATAACTCAGTTACTGTCTTCAAATTTGCGCACCTTTGTAGAACTTGTTATTAGCATATAAAAAAATAATGTAGGTTTGTAAATCACGATGTCAAAACTATTTTTACTAGCCATACTTTTTGTTTCAACTGCTGCACTTGGTCAAACCACCGTTGTAAAAGGCAAGGTTACCGACGCTATTACAGGCGAGCCATTGACAGGGGTTAATGTATCTATCGACTCAACCGGTGATGGTGGGTCCTCGAATTTTGAAGGTCGCTATTCGGTTAAAACCAATAAAGCGGGCGATACCGTTTCGTTTACCTATGTGGGTTACGGGGTTTTAAAATTTAAAATCAATGCGGGCGAAGTGAATGTGTTGGATGTAAAATTAAAACCTGCCACCAAAGCCTTTAAAGGGGTTACTGTATCGAGTAAAGTGAATAGGAGCATACGCATTATTCAGAAAGCACAAGATGCCAAAGAGAAAAATAACATTGAAAATTTGAACTCTTACGAATGCGAAAATTTTACCAAGATTCAAATTGCCATTAACAATTTATCGGAGCAAAATAAAAAGTTCAATGTGGTAAAAAAAGTTGAAGGGGCTTTCGATACCATTCGCTCTTTGAGTGACGATTCTGCAAAAAAAGTATTGCCTATTTTTCTCTCTGAAAATTTAAGTGAGTTTTATTTTAATAAAAATCCCAACCGCAGCAAAGAGGTGATCTTAGCCTCGCGTGTGAAAGGGGTAGGGGTTGAAGATGGTTCGTTTTTGTCGCAACTCTTGGGTTCTACTTTTCAACAATACAATTTCAACGATAATATTTTACCCATTCTTCAAAAGAATTTTATCTCGCCTATTAGCAAGTCGTCGCTCTTGTATTACAACTACAAATTAGTGGGTTCAGAATATCCGTATGGCAGCAATCGCAAATTGTTTCAGATAGAGGTAACGCCTAAGAATCCGCTCGACCTTGTATTCACCGGTTATATTTGGATTGAAGACAGTTCGTTCGCTTTGCGCAGATTAACCTTGAGCATTACCAACAAAGCCAATTTAAATTTTGTAGAGAAATTAAAGATTACACAAGAGTATGAACC
>CANFUB010000153.1 GCA_947450015.1 Bacteroidota bacterium
GCAGCCGCTATGCTTTTTAATTTACCATCGCCTTTTATAACGGTGGTGTAAGGAATCTTCTTATATGGTTTAAAGCGGTTGCCATCCACTACGATATGATCAAATGGTTGATTCAAGCCATCTAAGGCTTTGTGCATGGCCTTAATCGATGCATTTAAAATATTAATAGCATCAATTTCTTTAGGCGTTAAACTGGCCACCGCCCATATGCATTGGGCTTCAATTTGCGGTCGCAATAGCAACCTTTGTTTTTCTGTTAATTGTTTAGAATCGTTCAAACCTTCTATCACTACTCCCTCAGGAATAATAACCGCAGCAGCAAACACTGGACCTGCCAAACAACCCCTGCCAGCCTCATCGCAACCAGCCTCAATTCGATTGGGTAGAAGAAAATCTGCTAGCATATTATTGATAAGCTTGTATGGGCATCATATATGATGCCCATACAGCTCAGTTATATTTACATAAACGCAGAAGCCGTTGCAATCGTCGTTGCATCGTAATCATGAACGCTTGCACCATTTCTGATAATGGTTAAAGTTTCGATTCTATCGCCTTGTTGAATTGCATCAACGACAGTTTGACCATCGATTACTTTTCCAAATACAGTGTGCTTTCCATCTAACCAAGGTGTAGCAATATGGGTAATAAAAAACTGACTGCCATTAGAAGCAGGACCAGCATTGGCCATGCTTAAAACACCAGGACCGCTGTGGGTTAAAGTTCTATCGAACTCGTCTTTAAAACGGTAACCAGGACCACCACGGCCATCGCCACCTGGATCGCCACCTTGAATCATAAAATCAGGAATCACGCGGTGAAAAGTTAAACCATCGTAGTAAGGTGTTCCCGGAGGTGTTGCTCTGTTGGGAAGTTTACCTTCAGCTAAGCCAACAAAGTTGGCTACAGTTAAAGGAGTTTTAAGGTGCTCTAATGAAAGGATAATAGTTCCTTTGTTAGTGTGCATTTCGGCATATAAGCCTTCAGGTAATTGTGAGTAATCCATTGTTATTTTTTTCCGAATAAATTTGAAATGATATTTAAAAAACCACCACCGCTTTGTGCAGTTTGATTGGTATTGCTTGTATTGTTGTCTTGGGTTGAATTGGTAAACATGCCTATTAAATTACCGATGTCTAATCCGCCTGAACCACCAGTGAATTTACCAATTAAATCGGTAATCCCACCTTCATCTGCAACACCACTTTGTTGTTTTTGTTTGCCAAGGTAACCCATAATCACAGGTGCTATCAAAGGCAATAATTTGGAAATACTGCTAGCATTGGCGCCACTGTTCGAGGCAAGTGCAGTTTCAACAGTGCCTCTATTATCACCTAATAAATGTTTTAAAATGCCATCGCCTTGCGCGTTGCCACCACCTTGAAAAAATCCCATGACATCGTCTAACACACTGCCATCATGGTCGCGATCGAGTGCAGCCATTAAACCAGTTGCACCACCATTGCTCACATTGTTCTGTATAGCACTAAAAAGCGTTGGTACCGCTTGCTGAAGTGCTGCACTTGTTTGGGTTTTATCAGCACCTATTTGCTGACTCAGTGTATTAATTTCACTGTCTCCAAACAGGCCCATTAATTGATTTAAATCGCTCATTTTATTGAATTGTATGTTAAGGAGCAAAAATAATTTAAATTGGGTAAAAAGGGGTATTATTTTATTTTAATCTCCACCTAAATTTTCCGTAACATTGCAATTGCAATATTTAACCCTGATTTAACCTCCGAAATGGTTACCAAAGATATCCTACTAAAAGCCTATACATTGATGTGCAAAGCCAGAGCCATGGCTGCAATATATGAAGAAAACAGACCCATCACAAAGTATGTTCATTCAACTAGCAAAGGCCATGAGGCCATTCAAATAGCGGCTGGTTTTTTACTTAAATCCATCGACTACGCAGCACCCTACTATCGCGATGAGAGTTTGCTACTGAGTATAGGCATGCAGCCATACGAGTTAATGTTACAATTGTTGGCCAAAGCAGATGACCCTTTTAGTGGTGGCAGAACCTACTATTCTCACCCCTCTTTAAAAAGAGACAATATGCCTAAAATGCCTCACCAGAGTAGCGCAACAGGCATGCAAGCCATTCCAGCAACGGGTATGGCCCATGGAATAAAATACAAAGAAAGTCAGAATCTTTTGCCCGATGGTGATAAGCCAATTGTGTTATGCAGTATTGGCGACGGTAGTATGACAGAAGGCGAAGTGAGTGAAGCCTTACAGATGGCTGTTTTAAAAGAACTTCCTATTCTGTATTTGGTACAAGACAACGATTGGGGCATTTCGGCCAGTGGTGATGAAATGCGTGCCATGGATGCCTATGAATTCGCTGCAGGTTTTAAAGGTTTAAAAAGAGCTAGAACCGATGGTAGCGATTTTGTAGAGTGTTACGATGATTTAAAATCAGCCATTGAATGGGTGCGAAAAAATAGAAAGCCAATGCTATTGCATGCGAAAGTGCCTTTGTTGGGTCACCATACAAGTGGTGTTCGCAGCGAGTGGTACCGGGATGATTTAGAGAAACAATTGGCCGATGATCCATTTCCAAAATTGAAAAAGATACTTTTGGATTTAGCGGAATCAGAATTAAATTTATTAAAACTCGAAGCCGAGTGTAAAAGAGAAATAGCAGATAGTTTTGATAGAGCGGTGAAGGCGCCAGAGCCTACACCTGAAAGTTTGTATTTGCATGAATTTGCACCTACCCCTATTACTGAAGAAAAAGGCAATAGAACACCTGAAGGTAAAGAGCCGATTGTGATGGTAGATGCTGCACTTTTTGCTTGTGACGAAATTTTAAGAAAACATCCAGAAGCTTTGTTGTATGGTCAAGATGTTGGTATACGATTAGGTGGTGTGTTCAGAGAAGCTGCCACATTGGCCAAAAAATATAGCAAAGACAGGGTTTTTAATACCCCTATTCAAGAAGCTTACATTGTTGGCTCTACTGTTGGTATGAGTGCGGTGGGTTGTAAACCCATTGTTGAAATTCAGTTTGCCGATTATATATGGCCAGGTATTAACCAATTGGTTGAAGAAGTTTCTAAAAGCTGCTATTTATCGAATGGTAAATACCCAGTACAAACTTTAATAAGAATCCCAACAGGGGCATACGGTGGCGGTGGCCCTTACCATTCAGGCACTGTAGAAAGCAGTATCCTTCAAATCAAAGGGATTAAGATTGTTTACCCAAGCAATGCAGCAGACATGAAAGGTTTGTTAAAGGCCGCATTCTACGATCCAAATCCGGTGGTCATGTTCGAACACAAGGGCTTGTATTGGAGCAAAGTACCTGGTACAGATTTGGCCAAATGCCCAGAACCCGATGAAGATTATATTATTCCACTAGGCAAGGCGAGAACTGTTTTAGCAGCCGATGCATCTGCCGTTAAATATGGTGAATCACTAGCTGTAATTACTTATGGAATGGGTGTACATTGGGCTTTAAATGCCGCGAAACAATTTGAAGGTAAAATTGAAATTATAGATTTGCGAACTTTGAATCCTTGTGATGATGAGGCCATCTACAATGCCGCTAAAACACATGGTAAAGTGATGGTTCTAACAGAAGAAACACTTCGCAATTCATTTGCCGAAGCCATTGCTGGCAGAATACAATTAAACTGTTTTAATTATCTAGATGCCCCAGTTCAAACCATGGGATCTGCTAATTTACCTGCAATTCCTTTGAACATTGGCTTAGAAAAAGAGATGTTGCCTAATGCAGATAAGTTAGCGTTGGCCTTCGAACAAATGCTATCTTACTAATTCGTTTTTTTTAGAATGGCCAAGAATAAACTTAAAAAATTCAACGAATACGAGTCGTTTAGCAATACCTATGATGCAAGAAATCAATTCAAAGGGAAATGGCATACCGAAGTATTCAAAAACAATAATCCCCTAACGCTAGAATTGGCTTGTGGCAGAGGTGAATACACGGTAGCATTGGCACAAATGTATCCCGAACGCAATTTTATTGGGCTCGATGTTAAAGCTTCGAGAATGTGGCAAGGTGCTAAGTTTGCATTGGAAAATAATTTACCCAATGTGGCCTTTTTACGCATTCAAATCGACTTCTTAAATGATTTTTTTGCCAATGGTGAAGTGGAAGAAATTTGGATTACTTTTCCTGATCCACAACCTCAAAAGACCAGAGAAAAACAGCGTTTAACAAGTCCTAAATTTTTAGAAAAGTATGCTCTGTTATTAGGTAAATACAAATTTATTAATTTAAAAACAGACAGTGATTCACTGTTTAAATATACCCTCGACACATTGGTAGACAAGCCTGTTCAAATTAATGAATTGTATTTAAACATAGATGAACTCGATGAGATGAAGCCTGAATTGAAGGTGAAAACCTATTATGAAAAAATGTGGCGCGAGAAAGGCATTATCATCAAGTATCTGAAATTTCAATTCATTTAGGTGAATTGTCAAAAAACCATCATAATTACTAGATAGTACAACCTTTTCAATTGACAGCGGTCTAATTAATAAACTATAAAGCTATGTTTATTATTAATCGCATTGTTAAAACTTACAATTACTTTAAAAAATTAGTGATACTTTTGAGGAACATTAATTATTAAAGTAAAAATGAAAAAATTGATTTTCGCATTTAGTATGTGCTTATCGCTAAGCCTAAATGCGCAAAAACCTACTTGGGCAGATGATGTTGCATGCATTGTATATAGCCACTGTACAAGTTGTCACAATCCGAATGGTTCGGGTCCTTTTTCCTTATTAGATTTCAATGATGCTGTTCTACATAGTAGCGGTATTAAATACCAAGTTGAAAATAAATTAATGCCGCCTTGGCCTGTAGATAATAATTATCGCAGAATGGCGCATGAAAGAAATTTATCCGAAACTGAGAAAAACACCATACTTGCATGGATCAACAATGGCAACACGCAAGGCAACATGGCCAATGCACCAACTCCACCAGTTTACACTTCAGCTTTGGTAATTGCCAATCCAGATTTAAAATTGAAATTACCAACTTACACTGTTCCAACCATAACACAAGATTTGTATAGATGTTTTGTGCTACCAACAGGTCAATCGGTTCAAAAATTCATCACTGGCATTGAGATTGTACCAGGCAATAAGAACATTGTTCACCATGCACAAGTGTTTTATGACACCACTGGTGCCACCACTATTTTAGATGCCAACGATCCTAACCCAGGGTATACTTCTGCAGGTGGTGTAGGCACAAATGCAGCCATTTTACTTGGTACTTGGGTACCAGGCGCGAGTCCTATTTTTGTGCCATCAGGCATGGGCAAACGTTTGCCGCCAACTGCTAAAATAGTTGTGCAAATTCATTACCCTGAATATGCAAGTGGCCAAACCGATTCTACTAAAGTCCATTTTCTTTTTACATCAACTGCTGTAAGAAATATTAGTGATGCGCCCATTCTAAACCATTCTACCTCCATTATAGACGGCCCTCTTTTTATACCAAAAAATACAGTGAAAACTTTTCATGAAGAATTTTTTGTACCCGGTAATGCCACTATTTTAAACATTGGACCCCATGGACATTTGCTTTGTAAAAGCATGAAAGCATATGGAATTACCCTAGCCGGAGATACCATTAAATTGATTAATATTCCAGAGTGGAATTTTCATTGGCAAGGCTCTTATGATTTTAAAAAACCTATAAAAATACCTATAGGCACAACTTTATATGGCGAAGCAACCTATGATAACACCACCGCTAATCCTGAAAACCCGAATAATCCTCCAAAAGATGTGAGTTTGGGTGAGGCTACTACAGATGAGATGATGTTATTTTATTTCTCCTATTTAGCTTATAAGCCAGGCGATGAAAATATAGTGGTTGATACCTTTCAGCATCAACCGCACCACAATAATTGCACAAGCAGTTATAATTCATCTGTAAATACAATTGCAAGCACCGCGAACCAATTAATATATCCTAATCCAAGCACTGGCTTATTTCAACTGAAATTGCCAAGTAATTCTGATTTTGAAATCATTATTTACAACCATTTGGGTCAGAAAATTTTTAGTAGTAAAAACACTGTAAATTTTGATTTATCAAGCTTTCCAGATGGAATCTACAATGTTAGTATTCATCAAAACAATAATATTTACAATAGCAAGTTAATAAAGGAATAATATCCTTTTTAAATGAAGCTAGTGCTTAATTGTTGCCTTTATATTTTAGCCACGGCCTGTGTTCAGACCATTCAACAACAAACTGTTGTTGCAAACAATGTTACGGATGATAAATTTTCGACTGTTAAAATAGATTCTACACACAAGGTGATTCATATTTTTGTGGCCTTGTGCGACAATGAGTACCAAGGCATAGTGCCTGTTCCAGCAAAGATTGGCAACGGGCGCGATTTAAACAATAATTTGTATTGGGGTTGTGGATTTGGCATTCGGAGCTATTTTAAAAAAAGCAAAGAATGGACTTTATTAAGGCGCTATAAAATTGATTCTATCAAATTAGAACGCCTCGTTTTTAAAC
>CANFUB010000154.1 GCA_947450015.1 Bacteroidota bacterium
GATTTACCGACCTATTACCAATTAATGATTTCAATTTTTGGTGCTTGGTATATTGCCTTGCCAATATTATTGTTCACCAATTATTGGTTATTGGCCATTGGCATGTTGGTATTCAAAGATTTCATCCAACTGTTTCAAATCATGAACATCAACAAAAAATTAAATTTAAAAATAGAACATCCAATAGCTGTTTTATTTTACGATGTCTATTTGTTTTTAATCATTCCAGCCACTTTGTTTTTCTTTTTCATGCCAGGCAAAACCGTTTGGAAAGGCCGAAAATATTAAGGCTTAGCCGTTAAGAAAGCTGTGATTTTATTCAAATCAAAAGGTTCAAAATTTATTATTTCTATGGGCTCTCCAACTTTTGCTACTTTCAAGGCCATCATCAGTTGATTGTTCTTTACAACTGTCCCAACAACTAGAATTGCAGCCGAAGCAGGTGCATTGAAAAAAGTTGCCACATTCCCTGAATTGACACATTTTGCTACGGCTTTAAAATCCTTAAAGAATACTTTGACATCTGTGTTAGAAGATGGAATTTCCACTTCAAGTTTGGTAAGATCAGATTGGGTTGAAAAGAAATCGCAATTGATATATCCAAAGCTACGGGCCACAATGATATTCATGTTGTTCTTTTGCACTTTATTCTGCTCTTCGATTGGTGCTGCTGAATCGATGGCTTGTATTTTTTCTTCAGATGGCGTGTTTAGTATTTCTAATGCAGGCACTAAATCGACACTTATAATTACATTTTTTGCACCCTTGGTATTCAGGTCAACTTGATGATTGGCCACTACAAAATCTGCTGCTTCCTTGATGGCTTTTTCGGTTTTTCTATCGACTCTAAAGTTATAATCAAAACGGGTAAGGTTCCCCGCACTATCAACCCCAAAGCGCAAACGCAGCTTTGACTTTAGCTTATACAATACTTTTATCTCGCTTGATTTTATGCCCTTGAAAGTATCAAACATGCTTACCACTTTCTTTGAAGTTGACAATACATTGCGGGTATAATCATCGGTCTTAAGATTGTAAAAACCTTCGTCTGAAACGATGGTTTGAAAATAGTAACGCTCCTTCTTGCAATTGCAATCTTCACCTACAACACGTTTAACGTATGGTACCGTTACCAAAGGAATAATCTTTACTGGTATTCTTTTTACCACCTGCTGATCCAACACCCAATTCAGATTTCCATTGCTATCTCTTTCACCCATAAAAGTTTTCATGCGTTCGTCTTTCTCACTTGGAAAACTAATTGTATAGGTTTGATTCTTTTTTATGATGATTGAATCGCCATTGGCTTCGGCTTTGATAAAACATGAGCCACCTGTTTCTAATAATTTTGAATCTGAAGTTGTAGTTATGTTGTGCTTAAACATTTCTGCATAATCAGAATATTCTTGCACGCTTAAAGTTACCTTGCCTTTTGGCGCTTCGCCATTGGTTAGCGCCATGGCATTGGCTGGCAAATTGATTAGGGTACCATTTTTACACTTGATTTCATTGTCTATTTTGGGGTCAATTTCAAACACTTGATAAGTATTCTCCATCCAATTGTTACTAGGCAATGTCGAAAAAGTATCTATTTTAAATTGCATCTGTCTTCCAGTTGCTGCTTTTGTATTTTTTAATACCTCATCAATTAAGTCAGGGTAATCTACAATTGCATTGTTTCTGATGAATGGAACAAATTTTATACTATCAGCGCCTATTAATGTATCCTTTAATTCAACAGGTGATTCTGCTGAAACCTTTGGAATGGTGGTCGTTTCAATTACTGAAGGCTCATGGTGCTTTGGTTTTAACAACTGATAAGTTGCAATAAATAGAAGTGTACTAACTGCTATAACTACAATTCCAATTTTAATGAGTTTGCGCACCCATAACTCTTTTTTTGCAACCTCTATATTGCTGCGCAACCATTTTCTTTTCAGTACTTCTAAAGTATTTTCATATTCGCGCACCAATTGTGCAAATGGTGGATCGTTTTCCATTCTTTTTTCAATGTCCTTACGCTCTTCTCCACCAAGGGTTTTGGCCGCATAGGCTTCTGCTAATTCATTATCGGTCATCATAATTCTTGGTTTTTAGTGTGAATGATTATTCTGGCTTTTTCCAGACATTTATATTTCATGGCCTTGGCTACTTTTTCGTTTCTAAAATCAAGTGCACTTGCTATTGCTAACATGCTCATTTTTTTGAAGTAAAAGAATTCTAGAAGATCGGCACATTTCTTTCCTAATAATACCAACGACTTTTCCATTTGTACAAACTGGTATTCGCGCTCGTATTCTGTGCTATCTTCTTCGGCAAACAACCACTCCTCATTCAAAGTATCCAGCGGAATTTGCTTGTTTTTTCGGAGTTGATTGTACCAAATTTTTCTTCCAATGGAGTACAATAAAGTTTCGGGTTTTGAAGAAAGTGTAAAGTCGGGTTTATTAATTAATTGATAAAATACAATCATCGCATCTTGCAATACATCTTCTGCATCGGCATCAGTCCCGCTGTTGTTCTTTACCCATTTCTTAAGTGGTTTGGAGAACTTATAGAGCAGTTTAAACAACTCGACAGGCGCTATATTTTTAAAATCAATGTCTTTCACTTATCCATTAATAGCATAAGGATGAAAAGGTAAACTAAATTTTAGAAAAAAATTGTAATTTAATTTTTAGACCCGTTCAATATCAAAAAGTCGAACCGACTTAATGAATCCTATCGCCCCTCAATTCGAGACTGCGCAAGATATCAGCTTCCATTAATAGAAATTCTTCCCAGCGTTTCATGACGTATTCTGCTGGTAAAACTGTTTTTGCCAAATGTATAAAGACATGGTAATGGCCTGCCTCGCTCTCCATAAATTCTCTGTAAAAAGCTTTCAGTCCCTCGTCATGTATATGCAAACTCAATAATCTAAAGCGCTCGCAGCTCCTGGCCTCAATCATGGCACTGATGAGCAATTTCTCTACCATCACTTCTTTGGGCTTTAATCCCATTTTTTCTAAGGCAAATAATTTCTTTACATATTCATCTTTGCGAGGTGAGAGTAATTTTAGGTTTCGTTTTTTCAATTCCTCTATCACCCTGCGAAAGTGGGCCCACTCTTCTTCAACAATAGGCGTCACCTTATCGATAATGCCATCCACATAAGCATATTTAACAATCAGCGAAATGCCTGTAGTGGCGGCCTTTTGCTCGCACCAAGCATGATCACTCAATATTTCTTCAATGTTCATTTCAGCAATGTTCACCCAACGCGGGTCGGTGGCCATTTGCAGTCCTAGTTTTGTTTTTTGATTGTCTTGCATCAGTTAATTTCGTGGTAATCCAAATCTTTGCTAAAGGTTTCCTTCGTAAAATAAATGGCCAACAACGAGATGCCTAGACACACGCCCCCAACAATAAAGGCAGCCGATTGGTGACTCATACTGTCTGCAAGTGCTTTATAACTTAAAGTAATGGGCACCACCAAACCTCTTACAAAGTTAGGGGCTGTATTGGTAACAGTACTTCTAATATTTGTACCAAAACTTTCTGAAGCCACTTGTACAAACAAGGCCCAAAAACCAGTACCGAAGCCCAACAAGAAAGTAACCCATCTAAAATGACCGATGGTCATAGAAGGGGTAGTTAAATAATAAATAATAACCATGGCCGAAATGCCCATGTAAATTAAGATCACCTTTCTTCTGCTCTTTAACAGTTGACTTAATAAACCACACAACAAATCACCTGCAGATAAACCTATATAGGCGTACATTACAGCTTGCCCAACCATTTTTTCTTTTGGAAAGCCATCGGATAATACCACAAAATCGGGTGAAAGGTTTATCAATACTGCAATCATAAACCAAATGGGCACGCCAATGAGGATACAGTTGAGGTACTTTATAAAGGTCGAACGTTTTTTAAACAACATCATAATATTGCCGCGTTGTACATTGACTGCAGCTTTCGCACTTTTGTACATGCCCGATTCTAAAGCACCTGCTCTTAAGGCCAAGAGGGCCAATCCCAGTCCGCCCCCAATAAAATAAGAAGTTTGCCAAGCAAATCTGCCACCAATTTGCGAGGCCACTACAGCCCCTAAGGCGCCAAAAGATACAATGATCATGGTGCCGATACCGCGTTTGTCCTTGTGCAAAGTTTCGCTAACGAGGGTAATCCCAGCACCCAATTCTCCAGCCAAACCAATACCCGCAATAAATCTACAGATAATATACTGTGGCATATTTTGCACCAAGCCATTGGCAATATTGGCCAATGAATACATCAAGATAGAGCCGAACAAAACAGAAATTCTGCCTTTCTTATCACCCAAAATGCCCCAAACAAGTCCGCCCAGCATCATGCCAAACATTTGCCAATTAAAAAGGATGTGCTCGGAGGCTTTGAATTCGGCCCCCACTATGCCAATACTTTTTAAACTTTCGGCTTTTACAACGTTGTAAAGAATTAAATCATAAATATCGACAAAATAACCAAGGGCCGCTATTACCACGATCCAATAGACATTTCTAGGGTTTTCCGACTGTTGCATGGTCGCAAAACTATCAATTTTATTGAGAAAATGATGCCTCAGAAAAAATATTTTAAAAAGGGTTTGGTTATTTAATAAGATTTTCCCTACTTTTGCAGTCCCAAAAAATTTAAATCATGTCACGTATTTGTGATCTAACAGGAAAAAAAGCATTAGCGGGTAACAACGTATCGCATAGTAATCATAAAACTAAGCGTAGATTCCATGTAAATTTACAGGAAAAACGTTTCTTTATCCCAGAAACAGGTGAGTGGATCAGATTAAAAGTATCTACATCTGCGATTAGAACTATCAATAAAATTGGTATCACCGAGGCCTTAAACAGAGTATTCAAGAAAGGAAGCATATAATATGGCAAAGAGAGGTAATCGCATACAAGTAATATTGGAGTGTACAGAACAAAAAAATTCTGACGTAGCTGGCATGAGCCGTTATATCACCACCAAAAATAAAAAAACAACCACTGAGAGAATTGAATTGAAAAAATACAATCCTTTCATGAAGAAAGTTACTTTACACAAAGAAATTAAATAATAATTAATCATGGCAAAGAAAGTTGTTGCAACATTAAAGACCGCTGGCGAAGGCAAAGATTTCGTAAAAGTATTCAAAGCTGTAAAGTCTAAAAACGGAGCCTACTCATTTAAAGAAGAAATAGTATCTGGTGAAGATGCTAAAACCTACTTTAAAAAATAATAAAACTCATTTATAAATTGAGCCTCCGGAAACGGGGGCTTTTTTATTCAAAATACTATCAGATATGGCTATTTTTAACTTCTTTAAAAAAGACCAATCAAAACAGGATAACCTGCCAAAAGAGGAAGCCTTAGATAAAACTAAAGCCTCCTTTTTTAGTAAAATATCGAAAGCCATTGCGGGCAAAACAACCGTAGATGCCTCCTTTCTCGATGAATTAGAAGAAATATTAGTAAGCAGTGATGTTGGTATCGATACCACTGTTAAAATTATTGAACGCATTGAAAAACGCGTGGCCCGCGATAAATACATCAACACCTCTGAACTCAATACCATCCTCAGAGACGAGATTACCCTTTTACTTACCGAAAACAAAAAAACACCTGACATCGATTTCGATCTTACCAATTTACCAAAGCCATATGTGCTAATGGTGGTTGGCGTGAATGGTGTAGGTAAAACAACCACCATCGGAAAACTGGCCAATGCTTTTACCCAACATGGTAAAAAAGTATTGCTTGCTGCTGGTGATACATTTAGAGCGGGTGCTGTTGATCAATTAGAAATATGGAGCAAACGTGTGGGTTGCGACTTTTATTCCAACGGCATGAATACCGACCCTTCTGCTGTTGCCTATGATGCTGTTCAAAAAGGCAAAGAAGGCAATTATGATATTGTAATTTTAGACACTGCTGGTCGTTTACACAACAAAGTGAATTTAATGAATGAGCTTAGTAAAATAAAACGCGTGATGGCCAAGGTAATTGATTATGCGCCCAACGATGTGATGCTCGTACTCGATGCTTCTACCGGTCAGAACGCTTTTGAACAAGCCAAACATTTTACTGCAGCTACTGAAGTAACTTCTTTGGCGCTCACCAAACTCGATGGCACTGCCAAAGGTGGTGTGGTGCTTGGCGTAAGCCATCAATTTAAAATTCCAGTAAGGTACATCGGTGTAGGCGAAGGCATCAACGATATCAAATTATTTGATGCCACCGACTTTGTACATACCCTATTCGACAACTAAAACATGAGAACCAAATCCTTAAAGCCCAATAAAATCAATATTGTTACCTTAGGTTGTAGTAAAAACTTGGTAGACAGTGAGGTGTTGCTAAGTCAATTAAAAGGCAATGAAATTGATGCCACCCATGAATCCGAAAAGAATGATGCCAATATTATTGTTGTCAATACTTGCGGATTTATTGACAATGCTAAGCAAGAAAGCATTGACAC
>CANFUB010000155.1 GCA_947450015.1 Bacteroidota bacterium
CTAGCTTTGCAATAACGCAAAAAAATAAGTCCATGCAACTCACACAACAAATCGCCAAACACTTTAGAGAAATTCATTTCGGAGGCAACTGGACCTGTTCCAATTTAAAAGCAGTAACAGCCGATATTACTTGGCAACAAGCCACTACTAAAATACAAGATTTTAATACCATTGCTACTTTGGTTTTTCATACCCATTATTTTGTTGAGGTGGCCTTAAAAGTATTGCAAGGTGGCCCACTTGTTGGCAACGACCAACTCAGCTTTGATCACCCGCCTATTAACAGTCAGGCCGACTGGGAAGCCATGCTCAACCAGTATTGGACAGATGTCGAGGCTTTTGCTACGCTAATAGAAAGTATGTCTGAACAACAATGTTGGGAGGAGTTTTCAGAAATAAAATACGGCAATTATTACCGCAATCTGCATGGCATTATTGAGCACACCCATTATCATCTGGGTCAAATTGTACTTATGAAAAAAATAGTTCAAAGTACAAGTAATACTTGAGAGCAGTATTCATCCTTCAAAATTTAATAAAATAAAAAATAGTATATTTGTAGTATGAGCCATTTAGAAAATGTAAAAAACCAGTTAAAACAGCTATTGCCTGAATTATCTGAGCGCTTTTATGTCGATCATATTGGGCTTTTTGGCTCTATTGTTCGCAACGACTTTAACAACCAAAGTGACATTGATATAATCGTTAATTTCAGTCAACCAGTAGGTATTGAATTCATTGATTTAGCTAATTTTCTAGAATCTCATCTCAAACGCAAAATTGATTTAATTTCAACAAAGGGTATCAAACCTAATTACCTTTCTGAAATAGAGAAAGATATTATTTATGTCTAAACGCTCGTCTCCTGAACTTATTTTAAAAGATATTGTCGACAGTGGAGACAAGATATTGCGTTATACAAACAATATGACATATGGTGAATTCATCAATAATGACCTTACTATCGATGCCGTAATTCGCAATTTTGAAATTATTGGAGAAGCTGCTAACAGATTAACTGAAGATTTTAAAGATAAACACAGTGCAATTGATTGGCATAGAATTAGGGGATTTAGAAATAGAATTGTTCATGACTATGCTGGAATTGATTATGAAATTGTTTGGCAAATCAAAGAGACATTTCTTCCTAAAATGCTACTAGAAATAAAGCAAATAACTCACTTTTAAAACAGGCCTTTTCCTGCTATTTTTGCTAAAAAACAAACACATTGAAAAGTCACCATCATGGCAAAAAGATTAAACAATATCCACCCCGGGGAAATACTAAACAAAGAATTTTTATTACCCTTAGAAATTACAGCCTATAAATTATCCAAGGCCATAGGCATTCCACAAACCCGCTTATCTGCCATTATTAAGGGTTCAAGAAGTATTACCGCAGATACAGCTTTGAGGCTCTCAAAATATTTCGGCAACTCCGCAAAATTCTGGTTAGGACTGCAGGATGATTATGATTTAGAAGCTGCACAAATCGAAAAGACCAAAGCTTTAATGGCGATTCAACCTTTTACATACAATGCTGCTTAAATTAAAGCTTATTTAATATTTTAAAAATACAATGAGTTTACATAAATTAATAGCCAATTACGCAGCTTATAATACTTGGGCCAATACACGCATGGTGGAATGGCTGAGCACCTTTAGTAACGACCAACTATACAAGTCAACCCCATCGAGTTTCGATAGCCTTGATGCCACCCTACAACATATTCTACGAACACAAAACTATTGGCTAACGTTTATCAGCGAACAAGACACTGCCCATCTTTCATGGAACCACCGACCTAATGAAGTGGAGAACATACTGAAGGAAATGATTTCAGTAAGCTTGCAAATGCAAGAAACTTTTACCGCCTATACAGAAGAAGAGCTGCAAAAAGTCTTACATCTGAATTCACCATGGGCTCAGAATAATTTAAGTCGCTATGAATACATCTTACATGTAATTAACCACAGCACTTACCACCGCGGGCAATTGGTAACCATGGCGCATAGCCTTGGCTTAAACAAAGGCATTCCAAACACCGATTACAATATGTACAATTGTTTGTAGTTTATTCTAAATAATATGAAATTAGAAGTTCCTTTTTATGTAAGCTTTTTATTTGCAGGCACCACCCTCCTCACCATGTTATTATTTTACAAGATGTTGAAAAAATCGCAAAGTCAATTTGTGCGAGACAATTTAAGAACCATCTATTTAAATTTAATGCTATGGCTTGCGCTGCAAGGTCAATTATCTTTCTTCCATGTCTACACGAACACCCTCACCCAATTTCCTCCGAGAATTATGCTAATGGGTGTTTTACCAATGCTAATGGGCATCATTTTACTTTTCGCAACCAAAAAAGGACGCACCATTATTGATGGCTTATCACTTCAGCACATAACCCTTGTAAACCTTGTACGGATTCCAGTTGAAGTGGTACTTTTCTTATTGTTTTTAAACAAAACCATTCCCGAACTGATGACTTTCGAGGGCAGAAATTTTGATATACTTGCAGGACTAAGCGCATTACCTATTATGTACCTGGTATTTTCACAAGGTCAACTTATTAAACCGCGTCTATTATTGGCATGGAATATCATTTGTCTTTTACTATTACTCAATATCGTAATCACTGCCATCCTATCGGTGCCAAGTCCTTTTCAAAAAATGGGATTCGAGCAACCAAATATAGCCATATTGTATTTTCCTTTTAGTTGGCTACCCACATTTATTGTACCAGTTGTTTTGTTTGGTCATCTGGTTTCAATTCGTCAGCTTATAAAACAAAAATAAATATTGGATTCTCTGTCCCTCTTCAATGGCCTTCTTATCAACCTAATTGCATTGTTGTTGGGTGTAATTTTCTATTCCTATTTGGTCATGCAAATGAGGCGAAAGCAGATTGAACAAAAACCAATATTTTCACTCTTCATTGTTTTTGCAACTTATGGTTGTTTGCTTTTATTGGTGTTAACTTCTTATTTTTGGCCATGGTCGGGCATGAGTAGCTTGGGAACGTTTTATCTCATTGTCATCGCACCATTTCTTATGTTATTAATTGTTTTTAAAACTCGAAAAAAAAGAAGAATTTCAAAGTACCATCAAATCACTTTCATACTTTCCTTTATTTATGTAGCTATTATCTTATTGTTAGCCATTTTTATTAGAATTTTTAATCCTGATTATTTTCATGGACTCTAAAAAATAAAACCTTTGAAAACGCATTTAATTACAAGCGCTAAAAATCATACCAAGTAGTATGTATTTACGCTTAATTGGCATAAGCCCTAAAATAAATTGAGTCACTCTAGCAATCCCTCTCTTAATTCTAATTAGCTTTAACAAAAACAAAATTCAGCATACTCTTTAATTATTGACACATATCAATAATTGAAGGCATTAATCAAACGGGTATTTCAACCAATTTAAAACCCGATGAAACGAGAACCTTCAATAAATGATTCAGTTTCGACTTTCGCCATTCATATGACGAAAATCTTTTTCTAAACAATATCGTTTTTTTTTAAAATCATACTCGTTGCAACAAATAAGTGACAATCAATTGTTTTAACAAACAACACAAGTGATTGAAAAAAAAATTAATATATGATGCTTATCAAAATTGTATCAAAACACAATTTTATTTATTAGTTTTACATCGCTGAAAGGAATTATTTTAAATATAAATGCTTTTCAACATTAAACGTTTTACAAAATCAACAACTTTAATTTAAACCATCTATGAGCAATATTTACAATCAAAATGAAAGCAGTATTTCTCAGAAAAGAAAAATTGAGGAGGAACGCAGAGACCTTATTCAATCACTTTTTCAGGATTCTCCTATGGCTTTATTTTGTTTCCAAATGGATGGGCCAAACCAAATGACCTTTCCTTTGGTGAATGAAGAATTCATAAAGCTTATGCCCAATGTAATGGGCGAAGATGGCCATGTGAAATCACAAGATATTTTTCAAACCATTCACCCAGACAATGTCCTCCAATTCTTAAATAAAGTTAATGAAGCTTATGCCAATGTCGCCACCTTCTCGAACATCATTAAAACCATTGACAAGGACGGCAATGTGCGCTTTAGAAAAATATTGGCCATTCCTTTTAAAAAGGTAGGTGATACTGTGTTTTGGAATGGTTCTGTTGAAGACAATACCGAAATAACCCTTTTGGAAGAGAATTTGGTTAAAAGCAAATCTGATTTAAGTGAAATCAATTTAAATTACAAAACCATTCTCGATAATTCTAACGACATCATCCAATCCATTGATGCCCTCGGCAATATTAATTTCGTTAACAACCAATGGTTGAAAAAAATGGGCTACACCAATGAGGAAGTAATTGGTCAAAACATTTTCCCATACATACACCCCGATTGCCAAGCGCATTGCTTAGCGCTATTCGAAGAGATAAGCAAAGGCAAAGAATACACCTCAACCAATATTGAATTCATTACCAAGGAAGGTAAAAAACTGTATACGAATGCACTCATTGTTGCCATCTTTAAGGATGGTGTTTTTACGGGCACCCAAGGGTTCTTTAAAAACATCACCACTGAAATGGAAACTGGCGAGCTGCTCTCTAATGCCTTAATCAACATTAATGAAGGTTATTTTTTGTTAAATAGCGAGTACATTGTTCAAGAATGGAACAAAGCCTGCGAAACATTGACCCGTGTTAAAAAATCTACGGCCATTGGCAAAAACATTTTCGACCTTTTTTCTATGAATGGTCAGAATGCAGTTGGGGGTGTGCTATATGAACTCATTACAGGGAAAGAAAATGGCTCCATTGAAGTGTACAGCGAGCGACTTGAAAAATGGGTACGTATCAGCAAAACCGCTATCAACAAAGGCATCTCTGTTTTTCTGAACGATATTTCAGAAAACAAACGAAGCAGTGCATTACTAGAACTCGAAAAAACACTGTACCTGAAATTTGCCAACGACCAAACCTCTACTATCGAAGGTTTATTGATTGATGTTATCGATGGCTTAAAACAATTACACCCCAAAATGATGGTGTCTATTCTTAGGCTAGAAGGTAATAAACTTTACAATTGGGCATCCGTAGACTTACCAGTGGCCTATAACAAATTAGTAGAAGGTTTTGAAATTGGACCAGCAAATTGTTCATGTGGAACAGCTGCTTATCTCAAAGAAAATGTGATTGTTTCTGATATCGAAAACAGTCCACTTTGGGAAGCTAACAAGGATGTAACATTATCTTTTAATTTAAAAGCTTGTTGGTCGTTTCCCCTTTTAAGAGATAAAGATACCGTGATTGGTACTTTTGCAATCTACCACGACCATGTAAAAGAAATGACAGTTGCTGAATCGGACTCTATCGACCGTATGCGCAATTTGGCATACAATCTGATTGAACTAAAGGCTTCACAAAAGCGACAAATCAATGCAGATATTTTAAAATCTAAAATCATTGATTCTACGTTATCATCCATCATCATTAGCAATTCAAAAGATGAAATCATTTTATTCAACCCATTGGCGCAAAAAATGTTTGGATGGCAAGAATCCGAGGTCATAGGTAAAAATATTTTTGACTTGCTTTTTAACAATGAACAACGCACCGAACAAGCCGATAAAATTGTGGCCTACATGGGCACAAAACATCAATCTTCATCAGACAAAACGGTTGAATTGGTGGGCACCAATAAAAACGGTACCACAATTAATTTTGAGGCCCTGATTGTCTCTAGCAGAGACGAAAAAGAACAAATTTATATATACTTCATTAATGATCTTTCTGCATTAAAAAAACAATTCAATATCATACAAACCCAAAACCAACAACTAAGAGAAATCGCATGGATGCAATCGCATGCAGTGCGCGCCCCATTGGTTCGCATTATGGGTTTGGTGCATTTATTGGAAAGCAATACACCTGATTTTGAAATCGATGAAATTGTCAAATTCATCAGTGACGCGGCCATCGAACTCGACCACACCATTCACGATATTTCGAACAAAACCTATGAGCTTGAAAACAGCAATGCTGATGAAATTACGAGTTTTCTTCACATCAAGCAGGACATCAATACTCGAACATTTGACAAGTTAAAAGTGTTGTTGGTGGATGATGATTCACTCATGACCTACATCAATCAACTGGCTTTGAAAGACAGTGGTTTAACTAAAAACCTATTTACTTTTGGCAATGGGCAATTGGCTTTCGATTATATCAAAGAAAAAATGCAACCCAATGAACGCCTGTTGATTTTCCTCGATATCTTTATGCCTGAAATGGATGGTTGGCATTTTTTAGATGCCATTCAAGCTTTGCCATATAAAGATCAAATCGATGTCATAATGCTGAGCGCCTCTACAAGTCCATTCGAAAAAGACAAAGCGAGAACGTATCCTAACGTGGCCATGTACATAGAAAAAGAATTGACCAAAGACAAG
>CANFUB010000156.1 GCA_947450015.1 Bacteroidota bacterium
ATTACGTAAACTTCGAAACCTATGAAGCCAGAACACAAAACGGCAAATTTACCCTAACCAAAAAGGAAGCCTTGTTATTGAAACTATTAATCGAACATAAAAACGAAGTGGTTAGTCGTGAGAAAATATTGCAAACTGTATGGGGCTACGCTGTTTATCCTTCTACCAGAACCATTGATAATTTCATCTTGTCATTTAGAAAGTACTTTGAATCTGACCCTAAGAACCCACAATACATCAATGCCATCAGAGGTGTTGGTTACCGATTTGAAATTTAATTAAAATAATTGTGTTGATTTTTGTCATTTTTATGTCATTATAAGGCACCAAATTCTTTATTAACAATAGTAAAAACGTAATTTTGCAACACTTTAAAATTCCACAAAAATGAAACAAAAAATATTACTCTATCTCCTTGTCGCTTTCTCTACTCAACTTTTCTCTCAATGTGCGACTTCTGATAGTACCAACATGGGTCCCGGATATGTCAATGATGTATTCTATTCATTCCAGAACGGTACCGTTAAAACTGTTCCTAATAACAATTGGCACATGGCTTTTTCAGTGCAAGGTAGTCAATTCCCAATACACCCAGAAACAGGTGTATCCATTAGAGTAAACAGTGTTAAAGGCAATGTATTGGTAAAATTAAATGGCGCTAGTCCTGCCAATTGGAGAAAAATCGACACCACAGGTTTATATGCCTTACCAGAACGCCTTGATTCATTCAAAACATGGGACATCGGTGGATTCAACAAGGATTACAATTACAACAAAGCACCTTTTAATTTTATTTGGGGCGCTTACAATAACACAACCCATAATGTAGAAGGAACCAATGTATATGTGTTGTACAATAAAACTGCTGGGGTTTATAAAAAAGTATTTATAAAGGCACTTGTTTATGACACTTTATGGAATGTGATCATTTCGAACATCGACAACAGCGATTCTACCAATTTAATTTTTAGCAAAGGCTCATTCCCTAATCGCCTGTTTGTATATTATGATGCAGTCAACAAACAATTGAACGATAGAGAACCAGCAAGAAATACTTGGGATTTGGTATGGACCCGCTACAAAGATGTGGTTACACAATTCAACGTAACTGGCGCTTATCCATTAACAGGTGTGCTAGTTAACAAGAGTGATACAGTTGCTAAAAACATGGGCAAAAAATGTAATGAGGTTTGGTTAACAAGTGTTACTGCTCCTTTTATTAAAAGCACAGATAATATCGGATGGGATTGGAAAATTGCACCACAAGGTCCTGGTCCTTTCGGCATCGTGGATACATTTGTATTCTTTGTAAAAAACAGTCCAACCAAATATTACAAATTATCATTTAATAAATTTGGTGGTTCTGCTACTGGTAAAACATATTTTTCTGTTAACCAAGTAAGTGCTTCTATCAATAAAATTGACTTAAATACAACCAATATCTACCCTAATCCAACGAGTGGTCTCTTAAAAATCAATAGCGAAGAAACCATTCTTAACATCGAGTTAATTGATGTAACAGGTAGTAAATCGAATTTAATCATGAACAACAATACCATTGATATTTCAAATTTATCGAGCGGTATCTACATGTTGAATATTCAAACTAAATCTGGCGTATACAGCCACAAATTAGTTAAGGCTTAAGCAATACTTGAAACGCATTATTACATATCTTTTTCTGCCTTTTACATTGCTATATCTTGGCAATGTAAAGGCGCAGATTGACGATACGGCAGTATTGCAAACTTACGTGCACACTGGTGAAATTGCACCTACAACATCTTCTAAAACAGTTCAGAATGTCAAAATAATTACATTCAAAAACATAGAAAGACAAGGGGCTTTTAACCTCAGAGATGTGCTGATTAAGGAATTAAACATTCGCATTAACAACGACAATATTCTTGGCAGCTCAATGAGTTTGCAAGGTATTAGCGGTCAAAATGTAAAAATTCTTTTGGATGGGGTGCCGATGATTGGTCGCGAAAACGGCAACATCGACCTCAGTCAAATTAACCTCACCAACATCGACCGCATTGAAATTATTGAAGGACCATTATCGGTTATCTATGGTACAGATGCTTTGGGTGGCGTTATCAATCTTATTTCTAAAAAAGCAGTGCTCAACAGAGACAAACCTGCACAACTTACAGGTAACTCCTATTACGAATCCATTGGTCAATACAATATTGGTGGGGGTGGCGTAGTAAACGTGAACAAGTTGATGGACTTCTCTGCCAATGTGAACCGCAATTTCTTTGCTGGATACAATCCAGATAAAACGAGTCGCACCATGGTATGGAAACCCAAACAACAAGTGTTCGGCAACTTTAGCATTCTCAACGAAAAAGGCAAATTGCGCATCCGTTTTAAAACAGATATTTTCAATGAAAAAATCGAGAACAAAGGCGAGCCCGTGATTAACCATGTGGAAGCCTACGCGAAAGATCAATATTATATTACCAACCGTTTAACAAGCTCATTGAGCTTAGATTATAAAAGGGATTCTAGCACCTATGAAAATCTTTTAACCTCGTTTAGTTATTACAACCGCGACATGATTACCTATTTGAAAGATTTAGTTGACCCTAATCTTCCACCTACCCTTGTCGACAACAGAGAATCACAAAGCAGAAATTACTTTTTGAACTTTATGACCCGCGGTAGTTACAACAAACAATACAATTCAAAATTCAACTACCAGTATGGCTTCGATATTAATATTAACAGTGCATTTGGTACACGTATCGAAAGTGATAAAGGTAAAATGAACGACTTCGCAGCATTTGCCTGTGTAGAGATTAAACACCTCAAAAACTTTAACATTAAACCAGGTGTAAGAGCTTCTTATAACTCACGCTACCCTGCGCCTTTCATTCCCTCTATTCAAGTGCAATTTGCAGGTGTTAAAAACTTAACCATTCGCTATTCTTATGGCAAGGGTTTTAGAGCGCCATCATTGAAAGAACTGTATTTGAACTTTGTAGATTATAACCACAACATACAAGGCAATAGTCAATTAAAATCTGAGGTCTCTAACAACCACAACCTTACGTTTAGATACAAATTAAAATTGAATAAAAAGATACAATTGTTCATAGACAACGGCAATTTTTACAACCATATCTACAATCAAATTTCATTGGTTTCTTTGAATGCCAATATCAATGAATACACCTACATGAACATCGATAATTTCAAATCGATTGGCACCAATTTAAACCTTTCTCTGCAATACAAACAAATAAACATTTCCGCTGGTTGTGCTATCACTGGTATTTACAACAATGCCTTTAAAGCCATCAACGAATACAAATACAACTACTCGCCCGAAGGCCGCTCACAAGTATCATATGCCATGGGTAAAAAGAAATCAAAAACAACTTTATCGCTTTTCTATAAATACAATGGCAAACGCATTGGCTACTCTTTGAGCGATACACGCGAGGTGGTGCAAACAAAAATCGAAGATTATTCGATGCTTGATTTTACCGTAAACCGTCCGATGCATAAAAAGAAATTGAATTTAACTGTTGGCTGCAAAAACATTTTCAACGTAAGAAATATCAATTCAACAGGAAGTTTAACGTTTCACTCAACAGGGTCTAGCTCAATGCCCGTGTCGGTAGGTCGTTCATTATTTTGTCAACTCAACTTTACATTATAAAACATGAAATACGCTATAGGTTTATCACTGCTTCTATTACTTGGCACCTCGTGCTTCAAGAAAGATGATGCGGTAAAATTGCCTCCTGGAATAACGACCATCAGCACCTGTTTTATGGGTACCGATGCCGATCATTATTCTAAACAAATGTACTTCGACCTCAGTACAAACACCTTTTATGAGAAACAATTGCAAGATTGGGATATTTGCTTTCAATCTGCAGACAATGGCTATGGTGCATTTATAAATGGTGGAAATACCATTACCGTTAGAAAGGCAGATCTTTATAATTTAAATGAAAAACTAACCAGCGATACCAACTATATCCTAAAACAAAATGAATTGGTAGATGCAAGCAATGGCAACCCAGCACAAACCGCAATGGGCGATTGGAAAACGTATAAAAAACCATCTGGCACAGGTGACACAATACATGGTATTTATTTTCTAGAACTTGGTTATTATACTGGAAGAGAACGATTCAGAAAAATTCAAATTCTAAGTGTCAATGATTCATTTTACAGACTTAAAATTTGTAAAATTGATGACAACGACGGACCCATCATTAAAATCCCAAAAAACAAAATGCAAAATTATACCTATTACAGCTTTAAGAACAATGGTAAGGTGATTGATTTTGCAGAACCTTCAAAAGGCGAATGGGACATTGTTTTCACAAAATACAGAACCACTATCCCTAATCCTCCAACAACAATTCTATACACCTTAACTGGTGTATTAAGCAACCCCAACAACGTTGCTGTATACATGGAAAAGAAACTTAAATTCGATGATATTGATGGCTACATTGTAAACAATATCACTTTTAATGCAGATCGCGATGCAATAGGTTATGACAACTGGAAAACCTTTGATTATATCAATGGTGCTAAAGGAAGGTACACAGTACATCCTGAACTAACCTACATTATAAGAGACACAGATAATAAATATTACAAACTAAGGTTTCTTGACTTCTATGATAAACAAGATAGAACTGGTAATCCTAAATTCGAATTCATTCGTATAAAATAATTCCATTAACACAGTTAGCCTCAATTAATGGATTGGACCCTCAATACCACTTGGCAAAAAAAAGCCAAAGAAAAAAAGAAAACCTATCAGCGCTTTTTGAATGCAGTAAAACCTGCCGAACTCATCAAAAAATTACCCGCTTTACACGATGAAGCTTTTTCGAAAATAGATTGTTTGGATTGTGCCAACTGTTGCAAAAACCACAGCCCTACTTTTAAAAGTACCGACCTTAAGCGCATCAGCAAACATCTGAAAATAAAAGAAACCGAGCTTATCGAAAATTATTTAAAGCTCGATGAAGACAATGATTTTGTTTTAAAACAATCGCCTTGTACATTTTTAAATACTGATAATACATGTAAAATTTACGAGGTTCGACCTTCCGATTGTGCACGCTATCCTTACACCGATGAGGATGTATTCATCAAACGAAAAAACTTAACACTTACCAATGCGAGTGTTTGCCCTGCCGTTCACCATATCTTAGAACAGCTCACCAACGTTTAAAACTATCTTACAATAAATTTCTGTGCACTCACCTTGCTACCTTGGGTAACAATTACGGTATACATACCGGCTGATAATTGCTCCAAATTAAAGGCTGTAAATAAGGCACTCACATTTTTAGTATATACTTGCTTTCCAGTTACATCAAACACTACAATTTGTGCAGGACTGTTCTCTGCAAAATCGATTGCAAAATTGGTTATAGCATCTGAAGGATTTGGATACACATTGATTTGAATCGGCACATTCCCATCTGAAAATAAAGTTGGAACAGCCATCGAAAAAGTAGTGTAAAAATTATGCATGATTTTAGTACCAAAGTCGGTGCCGAAATTTTTCAATACGGCATTTGTCAATCCATTTCTAATCACAATGGTACCGCTACCATCATCGGGGTTCGCCCACCAATTCAAACCATCTTTGTTCAATGGATTGTTGGCAGGACCAGGACCATCATCGAACAATTCAAACTTGTAACAAATATTGTTTTCTAACTGCACTGTGTCGCGGTATACTTTACTATTTTCTAAATTGTTTTTGTATTTTACAATATTCCCTTTTGAATCAGTAATTTTATAATAGTTTTCGCTGGCCGCTTTGTTAGTAGTTAGCACAACTATTATTTTATTAGGCCATGTTGGCGTATAGGCAATTTTAGAATACATGGTATTGTTCTCTGCATTCTCATCGGCTTGATTATTCACCTTTAATACCTTTGCATAAAAAGTGTTACCTGCGCCACTCCAATCATAAATAGACTCAAGATTTACCGCGCTGTCTTGCATGCTGGCGATGTTGCATTGCACCTCAACATATTGAATTTTACCTCCCAATTTGCCATATTCAAAATAAACTTTCTTGATGGTGTCCTTCCCTAAATTTTTGACTCTAACAATAGGTGCACCACATTCAGGATTTAAACGCAAATAATCTAAATGCGAAGACGGTGCCAATATATCATCGATGGCTGCATCGATTGCTTTTCTATTGTCTTTAAAATGGATGGCATAGGCACTGATGTAATAATTAGCGCTACTACCGCCTGTATTCGTATAATCCTCCATGTTAAAGGAATACGTATGCTGAGAATTTTCTGCTAATTTCAAATCAAAATCAGCTGGTTTTACCGGAGCACCTGGGCACCAACCTGCGCGATCATACAACCATGTTCCTGCTTGCGG